>NZ_JBTGVD010000003.1:0-46492 GCF_054343395.1 Mycoplasma sp. CB776 | reverse complement strand
AATCTCTTACTAAAAAGTAAGCAAGAGAAATTTACACAAAATATCTTACACTACCACCTGAATAAAAATTTATTTATATTCTAATTGATGTGAATCCACATAAATCTTGTATTTCTAAAAATATTTTTACTTGATTTTTTAATATAATTTCTAATTCAAACAAATCTAAAGTATTATTTTTAAAAAACTCATATAAATAATTACTAAATTCACTACTATCTAATTGTTTTTTATTACGATAATATTTATATTTTTTTATAAACTCTAATTCTTTACTATTATTCATTGAAAATCCTTTGCAGTAATTCTTGTAATTTATTTAGTATCTCTTCTAATTTTAAATCTCTTTTAATATTAATTTTATAAATATCTCATAATTTTTGTATATTATTTGAATTTTTAACTTTAAGAATTGTATTAATCATAGTATTTATATTAAAAATGGTTTGACGATGGTTAAAAACTAAATTAATTACTTGCTTTAAACTATTTATTTCTACATTATTTATTAAAAAATTAAAATCGAAGAAATCTTTAAACCTAGATGTATTCACTCCTAATTCATATAAAGAGTGTAATTTTTCAGCAAAAACAGTTTCTAAAGGAAATTCTTGTAATTTAAAAGGTTGTTTTTCTAATGTGTTATAAACATTATTAACAATTTCAGGATAAATAACGTCTTTAATTGTAATATCAATATGAAAAAATGTTTCTATTTTATTTAAAGATGCTTTAAGGTATGTTCTAATGCCACCATATAATTCTTGTTCTCTAATATTTTCTGTTTTTGGTAACACTTAGAATTTAATTTGTGAATTCGTTCTTATTATTTCTTTGATTTTGCTTTCAACTAAATTTATATCACTATTTAAACTTAAAAAATCAATATCTTTAGTTCATCTCTTATCTAACCCTAATTTGTTTAGTAATAGCATCCCTCCTTTAACTACAAATTCTTTATTATATTTAGATTCTGCTACTAATTTTAAAAACTCTAACATAAAAAAGGTGTTTAATGCTGTATTTGGAGGTAATTTATATTTATTATTGATATGTTTCACTTTATTTTTTACAGAATCACTATAATTTTTTATTAATTTATTACTCATATTTACTTTCTTATTTTTATTTTAAATTCGCTAATTCTCTCATTTTCTCTCAAACACCTAAATAATTTAATATTGCTTTAATTTCATACTGAACTTTGAATTTTTTAGCATAATATAATAATCGTTTTATATTAGTAGGGTGGATAGGTTCTAATAGATAAGTTTTTCATGCTTTTAAATATATTTCTCTAATCATATTTTTTCTATCTTTATAAATATCTATTAAAGTCCTTTCCATATTGTAAATTTTTATAGGTAATCCTCACTGATTTTTTATTGTAACAACACCTAAATTTAAGAGTTTTTTATTTACATTGTAAATTTTGTATTCAGATTTAATACTTTTGTTTGAAGTGGTAAAATGATTAAGTCAAATATGATGGTCTGTTAAATTTCAGTAATATAAAGCATTTAAATGACTAACAATAACATTTTTGTGTTTGGATTGAAAAGTAAATTCTTCGTCTAAGTTAAAATAATCACAATGCACGTAAAAACCTTTTATTTTGTGTTTTTCTAATTTATTTTTTTTGTACAAATAATAAAGGTATCAAGTAGGAATATTATTATCTTTTAAAATTTTTGCACTAATTAATCCATTATATTTATTAATTAGTTTTGTAATTTGTTGTAAATGTTTCATAGTAGTCCTTAAATTTTTTGAATAATATTAAAAATCCAATTTGGTAATTTTTTAATTTTATCTGTAAAATGTACTTTATTCTTGTTTTTAAAATTTTTTAATATTTCTATATTTTCTTCACTTATATTAGGTCCTAGTGTTTTTATACTTTGTATAATTAAATTTTGATATAAATTAAAACCATTAATTAAATTATTGCTTGTTTTTTTGAAAACAATATCTCAATTTTTATATTTGTATTTTTTATAGTTTCAATTTGTTAAAAATAAACAAACATTTGGTACTTGAGTTGAAATACCTGTCATATTCAATGCAGTATTTCCTGTAGGAGTTAAAATAAAATCATACTTTTTTGCAATTTTTTCTGCCAGTTCTATAGGAGAAGGCAAAGAATATTCATCTAATAGTCTTATATAATTTGGATAAACAAAAAAACCTCTCATTAAGTGTTGAATTTTACCTTTGTTTTTTAATCGTAACAAAGCAGATTTTATTGTATTTACAGAAGCTAAATTTAGAAAATCAGAAACAGTAAATATTTGTCCCCTATTTTTATACATTATTTCTTCTATTTGTTTACTTATCATATTTTTCCTTTATTTCTTTATTTTGCACTAAATAACATAAACTTTTTGGTGCATTTTTATAATGAATATTTATATATTTTTTATGATTAATAAAGGAAAAATAAAGAATTTAGTAAAAAAACACAAACAAGTTTGTTTGTGTTTGTAATTTATCTTTATTATTTTTTGTTTAATGCATATTGAACTAATGTTTTAACCATTACACCCATAGGTTTTTCACCTGTTTCTGCTGTTCCAGCAATGTCTAAATGAGCAAAATATTTTCCTTCTGCAAATTCTTTTAAGAACATAGCAGCAGAAATAGAACCACCATTTCCAGTTAAGTCAGTATTTTTTAAATCTGCTACTGTTGAACCTTTAATAAATTTAGCAAAATCATCGTGTAAAGGCATTCTTCAAATTAATTCGTTTTGTTGTTTTGCAGCTTCATCTAATTTATTTCATAAGCAATCACAAGTTGAGAATGTTCCTGTGAATGTATGTCCAAGAGCAACTAAAATAGCACCTGTTAATGTAGCTACTGTAATAACTGCTGTTGCTTTTAAATTTCTAATAGCATATGTCATCCCATCAGCAAGAACTAATCTTCCTTCTGCATCTGTGTTATTGATTTCAACTGTTTTTCCATTCATTGAAGTTCAAACTGCATCTGGTAAATTAGCATCACCATTTACTCTGTTGTCAGTAATTGCTAATACCGCAGCAACGTTTGCTTTAGGATTTAATTGTGCTATCGCATTTAAGGCAGAAGCCACTATTGCTGCTCCTGACATATCATATTTCATTCCAAGCATACTTCTTCCGGTTTTAATGTTGTAACCACCAGAGTCAAAAGTAATACCTTTCCCAACAAATGCAACTTTTTCTTCTGAATCAGGATTTCCATTGTATTCAATAGCAACTAATCTTGGTTCATACATAGAACCTTTATTTACTGATAATAAAAGTCCCATTCCAAGTTTTTCAATTTCTTTTTTGTTTAATACAGTTACTTTTAAGTTTTTAAATTGTGAAACTTGTTCTTTAACTTTTTCAGCTAATCATTCTGAGTTACAAATGTTTGGAGGAGTTGCTTGTAAATTTCTTGCAAAATTTACTGATTCAACTAACACTTTTGTTTTTTTAAGTTCAGCATCTAAAGAACTTAGATTACTTACTAAAACATATAAATCATGTTTTTCTTCTTTTTTGTTTGTTTTTACGTTGTAAATATTTGCATTTACAAATTCATATTTTTCTAGTAATCTTGTTGCTAGTGTTGTTAATGAAACTTCTTCATTTACAAAACTTTCAAGTTTGACTTCATAAACTCTTGATAATGAAACAAGTTTATCTAATAAAGTATCTAAATCACTTAATTTAAACTCTGATTTATCTCCTAAAAACATTACAGCTTTTTTCTCTGTAATAAATTCAGTTAAAGCGAATTTTTTTTCAATAACATTTGAATCAAACTTTTCACCTTTGAATACAGCTTCAAGTGAAAAGTTAGAATTTGTTAATTTTTCTATAAATTTAATCATTTTTCTCCTATTCTTATAATAAATATATTTTAAACTTTTTTTTAAATTTTTATCTTTTTTTATTAAAAAAGCACAAACATCTTGTTAAATGTTTATGCTTGAAGTTTTTTCAACAATTTTATTCTAAATATAAAACCGAAAAAAGGTTTTAAAATTACTAAATAAGAAAGTATTGAACAGAATAAGAAAATGAAAAAGACAAAAATATTTGATAGAAAAATAATTAAAATTAAAGAACTAATTCAAGCTGTAAAAAATAGCAATTTTAAACCAATTAAAAAGAAAATCTCTTTATTTATGTATTTATATAAAGCATTATTATTTAGATCATTTTGCTCTTGATTTTTAATTATATTTTTTATATAAACTAGTAAGAACATTAATTTAAATTTGTAAAAATGCTTTTTATATCAGTTAAAAATTATATTTTCAACTAAATTATTAGATATATTTATATTTTGTTTTTCAGTTAATTTTATTTTATTATTTGTTTCATTTTTAATCATAAATTGAAAATGCTTTAAACAAGAAAAATCATCTATATGGTTTTTTCTAAATACAAAGGAAATTAACTCTTTTTGATCCTTTATTTGAAATAAACTATAATCTATTTTTCCTTTTGTATTGTACTCTTTATGAGAATATTTTTTACATTCTTTAAAAGCAAGAAATACTCATAAAGGATGAAGTAAAATATAAATAATAATTCCGCTAGTAGCAACTAAAAATTTTAAATAGAAACTTGTTTCTGGATTATTATTTCACTCTTGAAGTAAAAATACAGAGCACATCAAAAATACAAATAAAAACACGAAACTTATAAACAAAGGAAAAAACAGAATAAAATAAATTTTTCTTTTTATATCAATTTCTAAATCACTATCATTTAGATTCAAAAAGACTATGTTTTTAAATAATCACATAAAAACATAAGAACCAAAAAAAGGAAATAAATATATTTCTTTTGAAAGTTTTAAGTTAGTAAAATAATTTCAAAAAAGATAATTCTTATTATTTATATACATAATTATTTATTAAATTTAACTTCCAAATAATTTATATTTTTGCCTTTATCTGATCATTTTTTTTCATAACCCGTCATAATATTATTTTTAGAAAGGTCACTATTATGAAAATCCCTTGTTAGATTTATAATATTTGCCCCAAATTCCTGTATAGATTCAATACTATATTCAAATAAACCATCATTATCAGTTTTAAATTTTAATAAACCATTTGGAGATAATAAATTTTGATAAATATTTAAAAAATCTTTATAAGTAAGTCTTCTTTTATAGTGTCTTTTTTTAGGTCAAGGATCTGAAAAAGTTAGTCAAATTAAATCTACCTTTCCTTCTAATAAATTGGGTAATTCTGCAATATCTTTATTAATTATTTTAAAATTTTTTAAATTTAATTTCTTTGCTTTTTTCATAGATTTTAAAGCAACTGTAGGATATTTTTCAATCCCTATATACATAATATTAGGATTATTTTGAGCAAGTTGAACTAACATTTCACCTTTTCCCATACCCATTTCAAGTACAGTGTTAGAATTCACTTTAAAAGGAAATTCAGTTATTAAATATTCGCTTTCTAAAAGTAATTCTGTTGCATTTGGTATATTTCTTAATCTCATATCAAAATAATACTAAAATTTATTTTTTAAACAAGAAATAAATAAATTTCAACACAAAATTCTAAAAACCAAAATAATAAGATATCATTAAATAAAAGACTTTCTTTCTTAACAAAAAACATCTTTTAATAAAAGTTAGTTTTAACAGAAAATGCAGAAAAAATATTATTAGCATAATATAGCATATTTTTTTATTTTTATTTTGAAATTTTTGCAAAAAAGTATTATAATGAAATTATGGTTGCAGGAGGAAAAATGAAAATAACTAAAAATATTATCATTCGTAATATAAACAAGTTAATTATTAAAATTAACCAGTATTTTCATTTTTACTTTTTTAGGACTTTAAAATAAATTTATCTATTTAATTAAATAATAAACTAAAAAGAAAATCCTAATTAAGTTTAGGATTTTTTGCAACCTTTTTAAATAAAATAAAGGAGAAAATTATGAAAAAGAAAAATAAATTTTTATTTACTCTTATGCCAATAACTGGATTATTAAGTCCATTTGTTTTAGGTGTAAGTATGAATCTTAATGATTCACAACAAAAAAATAATAAAGAAAACAAAAAATTAAATATTTATGAATTTTTAAGTAAATTAAAAAATTATTCAACTGAAAGTTTTTCAGAAAATCCAACACAAGAAGATAAAATGGTAAGTGATTTTGTTGAATCTCTACCAAAGAGAGAAGTGTTTAGATTATATACAAATGTCTTTGTAGATGATAATTTAGATAATAATCTCAAAATTGAAAAATATTCAAAAGAAAATAAAAAAGTTTTAGATTTACTTTTAAGCGAACTTAAAGATAAAAATATTGTTAAATATTCTTACTATTCTGAAATTCTTCCTATGATAAGTGTAGAAGTAGACTTAGAAGATGCAAATAAATTTGCAGAATTTTTAGATAATAAAAAAGAATTTGCTAACTATTCTAAAGAACAAATAGTAGCGACTTTATCTTTTAAAGATGTAGCTGAAAGATTAATTACTAAGTATTGTATTGATAAACCAGATGATTTGGGAAAATGTCTATTATACGATCAAGATACAGGAAAAGCAAGTACAAGCTCTAGCAACTATAATCCTTATAGTAGCAATGATTGAACTTATAGACAACACAAAAATTCCTATTCTTCAAGTTCATCATCCAGTTCTACTTCAACTAAAAAAGAAGAACCCAAAAAGAAAGAAGAAAGTTGATATTATTTATCTACTTCAGACTACAAAACACATTTTAGAAAACAATTAGATTTAATTAATGATGACTATGATGAAACAAAAGTAAAAATTGATAAAAAAACTAATGAACCAGAAGGGGTTTATAGAACAAAAGTAGGAGTTCTTGAAAATATTAATTTAAGAAAAGATAATAATTTATTTAAATTTAATAATTTGGTTTCTGAAACTAAAACTCCAATAGAAGAACAAATGGATCATAAGGAAGAAGTAGCTAGTTTAATTTCTTCTAAAGAAGGAGTCGATCCTTTTGCAAAAATTTATGATTTGTTACTTTCAACCAGGAGAATTAATAGTTCTAAATATACTTTTACTTTCAATAATATGTATAATTTAGAAAAACTCTTAAAAACTTCAGTTTCAAAAGGAATTCAAGTAATAAACGGAAGTTTTGGTTATGGTTCTCCTAATCCATATTCCCCAATTACTTTAAGAACTTCTTATGATAACATTGCATATTTTTTAGATTTATTTACTAAAAAATATAAAATTATTTTTGTATTTTCTGCAGGAAATCATAAAGATGATTACATAAACAACAATTTTCACGGAATGAAATTAGGTTTAAATACAATAAAAGTTGCAGCACTTGACACAGAAACAAAAAAATCTACTTCTTTTTCAGTTAACTCTAGTAACTCTTACTATTTTTCACAAGATTATCCAAATATTACAGTAGCTGCTCCAGGAACAAATTATGATTTTAAATTTATTGAAAATTCTAAAGATGAGCAAGGTACAAGTTTTGCTGCTCCACTAGTAACAGGAGTAATTTCTAAGTTATATAGAAATTTTCCAAAAGTTAGAAATAAACCAGTATCAATATTTTCTTTAATAGGTGTTTCATCTGATTTATTTAATGAATTTAGTAAAAATTTAATTAATGGAACAGGTTATAATCAAGATTTTGGAGCAGGAATTTTAAACTATAAAAAAGCAAAAGAGGCAGTAGATAGTTTAAGAGAATTTACAATAAAAGGAGATAGAGAAAAAGGGAAATTGGATGAAACTGTAAAAGAATTAGAATTAAAAGATAATTCAATACTAAAAATTAGTTCAGCATGATTATTTAATGGTTTTGAAAAAGAAATTCCTGAAAATATATATATTGGTAAAAAAGATAAAAATTACTTTGAAGAAGAGTTTAAAAATAATAATGTTGTAACAGATTTCAATATTGTTTTAGAATATTGAAATAGCCAAACAAAAGAATGAGAAAAAGTTAAAGAAACTACATCAGTTAAATCTAATAAAGAAATTTTAAATATCAAAATAAGTAAATCAGGAAAATATAGATATTATCTTTATAAACAAAATTCATCCATCTCACAATTAGATGATGAAGTTGCTATAAGTCATTTAGTAGAATAAAATGAAAAAAATTAAATTATTAATCCCTGTTGTCATTGGTGGTTTATCTTTATTTTCTTTTATTTCTTGTCACGAAAATAAAGAAAATATACAGAAAAAAGATAATGAATTTAAATTTATTTTCGAAAAACCTGCTCACAATAAATATCATAATCCTGATGAATTATTTAAAGAATGAAATCAAGTTAAATACAAAAAAGACTTTTTAGGTGTTGATGGAAAATGAAAAGTGGATAAAAATCATTTAACTACTTTTTACTTTGCAAATCCTTTTAAAAAAGAAAATTCCAAATATGATTTTAGTTTATCCCCTTTTAGTCAAGAAGATAAAAAACATATTTTTGATTTTGATTACAATCATTTAGGTCAATTCATTGCAATAAGTAACTATAATCAATTTAAATTTTTTATGAATGATTTACGCGTTGCTTTTAATTTTAAAAATTTTAAATCAATTAATGGAAATGATTGAATTCCATATTTTATTCACTTCTATGATGTTGACGATTTTGAAACTAACAATCCATTTTATGCAATAAAAAACTCATTAATTCAATCAATGATTAAAACAACTGATTTAGATAATGAAAAAGTAATAGAAGAAAAATTAAAAAATTATTTTTCCAAGAAGATAGTGTTATTTTCCTTATTTACTGATGGAAGAAGTTATTATACTGAAGTAATAAAAAATGTTCACATAAAATTTCCTAAAACAAATAATCTTAAAGATTTAATAGAAGCAAATTTAACTAATGAAAAAAATCAAAATAAATATATTTCAGACAAAGATAATAATGCACTTGCTTTTGAATTTCATGAATTAGAAAAAGAGAATAGTTAAGGAGAATAAAAATGAAAAAAATTAAATTAACATTACCAGTACTTACAACAATTTCAGTATCAACTTTTCTCGTTTCTTGTCACGAAAATAAAGAAAATATACAGAAAAAAGATAATGAATCAAAATTTATTTTTGAAAAACCAACTCACAATAAATATCATAATCCTGATGAATTATTTAAAGAATGAAATGAAATGAAATACAAAAAAGATTTTTTGTACGATAATCGTGTTTGAGATTTAAATAAAAATTATTTAACCACTTTTTACTTTCAAAATCCTTTTAAAAAAGAAAATTCCAAATATGATTTTAGTTTATCTCCATTTAATCAAGAAGACAAAAAACACATTTTTGACTTTGATTTAAACCATTTGGGTCAATTTATAGCAATAAGTAACTATAATCAATTTAAATTTTTTATGAATGATTTACGTACTGCTTTTAATTTTAAAAATTTAAACAAAGTTGATACTTCTCTTCTATTTTTTGATTATGATTTTTTAAATAATTTTGAAACTAATAATCCGTTTTATGTAATACAAAAATCATTAGTTGAATCTATGATTAAAACAACTGATTTAAATAATAAAAAAGTAATAGAAGAAAAATTAAAAAATTATTTCTCTAAAAAGATAGTATTATTTTCTTGTTTTACAGAAACAAGAAACAGATTTACTGAAGAACTAAAAACTGTTGATATAAAATTTCCTAAAACAAATAATCTTAAAGATTTAATTGAAGCAAATTTAACTACTAATAAAAATCAAGATAAATATGATCGCGATTGAGATGATCCACTTGTTTTTGATTTTTATGAATTAGAAAAAGATAATAGTTAAGGAAAAATAAAGATGAAAAAAATTAAATTATTATTACCAGTACTTACAACAATTTCAATATCATCTTTTCTCGTTTCTTGTCACGAAAATAAAGAAAATATACAGAAAAAAGATAATGAATCAAAATTTATTTTTGAAAAACCTGCTCACAATAAATATCATAATCCTGATGAATTATTTAAAGAATGAAATCAAGTAAAATACAAAAAAGATTTTTTAGAAAAAGATAATGTTTGAGAAGTACATAACAATCATATTGATACTTTTTATTTTGCAAATCCTTATACACAACAAAATGAAAAGCAAAATTTTAATTTATCTCCTTTTGTTAAAGAAGATAAAAAAGAAATTTTTAACTTTGATTTAAATCATTTAGGACAATTTATAGCTATTAGTAATATAGATCAATTCAACTTCTTTATGAATGATTTAAGAACTTCTTTTTTTCTTAAAACAACAACAGCACCAGCTAATATAGCTCTTATTTTTTATGATGAAAATTTGGATAAAAATATAAAAACTAACAATCCTTTTTATTTAATGAAAGAAAGATTGCTAAATAAAATAATCAAGATAAATGATGGCGAATCAGAAGAAAACATAAAAAATAAATTAAAAAAATATTTTGAAACTAAAATCCTTATCTTTTCTTTATTTATAGATGATAGAGATGGAGTTAAGGAATATGTTAAACAAGTAAATATAAAATTTCCTAAAACAAACAATTTAAAAGATTTAGTTCAATTAAACTTAAAGAATAAAAGCAATGGGCAATATATTCCAAAAAACAATCTCCCATTAACTTTCGAATTTCATGAATTAGATAAAGAAAATAGTAAAGGTAAATAAAAATGAAAAAAATTAAATTATTAATTCCTATTGTAACTGGTGGTTTATCTTTATTTTCTTTTATTTCTTGTAATGAAAATAAAGAAAATATACAGAAAAAAGATAATGAATCAAAATTTATTTTTGAAAAACCAACTCACAATAAATATCATAACCCTAATGAATTATTTAAAGAATGAAATGAAATAAAATATAAAAAAGATTTTTTAGGCGTTGATGGAAAATGAGAAGTAGATAAAAATCATTTAACTACTTTTTACTTCGAAAACCCTTTTAAAAAAGAAAATTCAAAATATTATTTTAGTTTATCACCATTTGGTGAAGAAGATAAAAAACACATTTTTAACTTTGATTTAAATCATTTAGGACAATTTATAGCTATTAGTAATATAGATCAATTCAACTTCATTATGAATGATTTAAGAACTTCTTTTGCATTGAAAACTTTTAATAAAAAAGATATGAATGATACACATGTTATTCCACTTTTTCGTGAAAATATTAAAAGTGAAAAAATTTTAACTAATAATCCTTTTAGTTTAATAAAAGAGTATTTAATAAATGCTATTATCAAAAAAACAGATAAAGATACAGAAGAAACAATTAAAGAAAAATTAAAAAATTATTTCTCAAATAAAATAATATTATTTTCTCTATTTTTAGATGTAAGCAGTCCATTTACTGATGATATAAAAGAAGTAGAAATAAAAATACCTAAATCAAATAATCTTAAAGACTTAATTTTATCTAATTTAAATAATTATAATGATCAAGAAAAATATAATGAAGAAGAAAATAATGAAAAATTTCCACTTGCTTTTGAATTTCATGAACTAAATAAAGAAAAATAAAATGTAAAAAGTTTTCTTATGTAATGATTCTTATTAATTGAAAAGTAATAACAATATCAAGTAAGTATAAATTTACCAGTGATTTTACACCGGTATTTTTATTTAATAAAAAGAAATATAAATATTTTTAATACAAAAAGATAGAAAGTTTTATAATTTAATAAAAATAGTAGAAAGATTAACTTTAATATGTTTAATAAAAAAATAAAATCATTTTTGTATTTTTTTTCTTTTAGTTTGCCTGCTATTGTTTTTACTTCTTGTGATTATTCAAAAAATAAAGAACAAGAATTTATAAAAATAGAGCAAAAATATTTTAATTTTGATTTGATTGAATATAAAAAAGAAGATTATTTTTTATCTAAAAATGGACTTCAAAAGTTTTATGAAAGAATTAAAAAAGATTTATTTTATGGATCAGAAATAAATTTTTTAAATAAAATAATAATTGATAAAAATTTAAAAGAATTTTCAAATACAAAGGAAAGACAGGGTTTTTTTATTTCAAACACTAGAGAAATATATTTAAATTCTGATTCTTTACAAAACATAAAAAATGAAGATGACAGAATAGAAGTTTTGTTTCAAATTTTATATCATGAATATTTTCATTATATCGATTCCACTTATCTTTCCAATTATAAACAAGGATATACAATCAAAAACAGTAAATCAACTAAAACTTATAATAAAGAATTTATAGATAACTTTTTAAGTGATTTAAGAATAACAGATGACAGATTTTCAAATTATTTCCCAAATAAAAATTTATTAAATTCAAGTAATATTTTTAACGATGTTACAATAAAAGAAATTTTGGAAAAATCATTAACAAATAAGTTAAATGAAATAAATTTTGAAAATAAAAATTTGCAAATTATGAATGAAAAATTTAAAAACTTAAATAATTTTATTCCTTTAAGTTATTATTTTTCCTTTGAAGAGTTTTTTGCAAACGAAGCATATAAACATTTTTATATAGAAAAAAGAAATAATTTAAATAATGATAAAAATTTTTATTTAAATGACTCTTTATGAACAACAACTTTAACTAGAGAAGATGGTTTAACACATTTAGAAGATAATTTTATTATTAATGATTCTGCTTTTGGTGGTTATATTACAAAAAATGATTCAGTAATTAAATTGGACAATAAAATTAAAGATTTATTTATTCATTTTTTAGAAATAATGAATTATAAATTGAATATCAGTGGGATTTATAATTTAAATAATAGAACATATATTAATGATAAATTAGAAGGAAATATAGATAATAATAAATTATTTTTTAGTGGTTATACAAAAGAAAAATATGATGGCTTAATTTTCAAAAATAAGGAAAATTCCTTTAAAAAATTAAATTTAGTTTATAATGAAAGTAATAATTTAAAAGCTAAATTAAATAAAAATGATCAAGATTATAGTCTTTTTCCAGAAGAAAAATATTTAAGTTACTATACAAATAGTTATTTAAATATGGAAGAGATGAATATGGATTTTAAACCTATGTTGTGAAAAGACTTAAATAATAATGGTAAAATAGAAGAAAAAGAACTACATAATTTAAATAATTTTTCAAGTAATTCTAATTATGGTCCAAGTTCAAGTAGAAGTTTTTTAACTAATAGTGAATCTTTAACAATAAGAAACAATAAAATTATCAAGGAGTAAAATGCAATATAAAAATTTTGTTAATATACAAGCATATAAATATAATGGAAAATTATATAGACAGTGAAGTGGTGGAAAAATATTACAAGAAACTGAAAATCATGTTGTACTTTATATGAATAATAAAACAAAAGTTATGGAAAAAAACTTTCAAAAATGATCTATTAGAGAAGACACACTGTGATTTTTTCATAAAAAACATTTTTTTAATGCTTTAGTAACTATTGTTAACAAAAAATTTTATATCTATATAAATTTAGCATCTCCTTTTTTTGTAGAAGAACACACTGTAAAATTCATTGATTTTGATTTAGATATTAAGGTTTATCCTAATAAAGATTTAAACATAATAGATAAAATAGAGTTTTTATCAAACGCAAAGAAAATGAAATATTCTCAAAAAACTATTGATGTTGTTTTTGAAGAATTAAAATTTTTAATTAATTTGTATTATAAGGAAACCTATATTTTTAATAAAAAATATTTAAAGTATATTCAAAGCAAAATAGATAAATAAAAAAACTCCTTTTGGAGTTTTTAATTATCTTAATTAAGCAACATTTGCACTTAAATGTTTGGAAACAAAAGCATCAAGTCTTGAAGTTTTTCTAGAACCATTGTTTTTGTGTAAAACACCTTTAGAAACAGCAGTATTAATTTCTTTATGTGCTTTAGCAACTAATTCATTTACATTAGTAGCATTTTGCACTGCAGCTAGTTTAGCTTTTTTAATAGCTCCACGAACTCTTGATTTAATAGCATTATTTCTTATTCTAGATTTTTCATTTGTTTTGATTCTTGTTATTTTTGATTTAATATTTGCCATTCTATCTCCTTAATGTTTTGTTTCTTAATTATACAATAATTTTTTGTATTTTTAACTATAATATTTTACATTATTTTTATTTTTTGGAAAATAATATTTTTTATTTCAAAAAACTTACTTTATTTTTTTATCAAAGAATTATTAAAAGCAACAATTTCATTGAAATGTTGTTTTAGTCAAGAGTGATTTTGATCTACATTTTTTAAATAAAAAATCAAAGGGCTTTTATCTTGTTCTTTTTCTAGTAATCTGTGAATATTTAAAGTATTAAAATTTTCATCATCGTGTTTTAAACCTGCATTAGATGAAAAGAAAATTCCCACTGCTTGTTTATTTTGATTAAAAACACCAGCTCCGGATGCTCCTTTAAAAAACAAATTAGACTTTGGTACTTTAACATAGTTATCTAAATCTTGATTAGCTAAATATATTGTTTCAATAGATGGAGAATCCTTATCAATTGAATTCTCTATATCAAAAGGTTTATTTGTAAGTTTTTCATTGTCTTGAAATCCTTGGTTGATTACTGGCATATTATTGATTATGCTAATACCATTTTTATAAAAGCTTTTGGTTAATTTAAATCCATCAACTTTTTCAGTAACTCTTGTACTCTTATTGTTTTCTAAATCATCTATTTTTACAGGAAAACCAAAGGAAAAAACTTTTTCACCTTCAATTTTTTCTAAAGTTGTATTTACAGTATTTATTAGTGTTGGAGACTTATCATATTCTTTTAAAAAAGCGGGTTTTTCCACATTATCTTTTAGTTTTATTTTAATAACTGCAAAATCTGATCCTGAAAGATATTCTTTTTCTGAAGGTTTACCATTTTTTAGATCAAAATAATTATAAAAAGTACTTTGATAACTAAGCGGTTTAATAACTTCAAATGATTCAAATATATTGGTTTTATCTTTAAAAACGTCAAAATTTTCATTGAAAGTAGCATCTTTATAATTATAAAAATCATTTTGTCTATTTTCAGTGATTTCTTTTGTTCTTTTACCTGCGTCATTTATAACATAAGGATCATTTTTGTATTCTGGATAATTTTCTAAACCAATTAGTGATAAAGTTCTTATATCATGTGAACTAAAATAATTTTCTGGCATTTCTCCATTGTAATTTGGTTTGAAAATTCCTTGAGAATTGAAATTATCTAATTCTTCTTCTGAAATATTTTGATAAAAGTAATTATCATTTTTATTATTTAAAAGCTTTACAGAATTAGTTTTTATTATTGGTTTATTTATGAAAGCTGCTGCATGAATATTTGTAGCAATATAATAAACTCTTTCATCTGTTGGATCTTTATCTAAAACTCATCCGGTAGCAAATTCTGTTTCTAAATTTGAAATTACAAATTTTCTTCTAGAATCATCAGAATAAAGTTCTACAAAGGTTTTTACATATTCAATTTGAAAACTTCTTTTTTTAATAAAATCAGTCACAGAATCACTATTTTCTGTATTTTTCTTGTATATTTGTTTAATTTCTTCTAGTTTTGCATTGTCTAAAACAGAAGAATTGACTTCAAGTGAGAAGTTTGGATTTTCTACATTAATTTCTTGCTTTTTCTTTTCAATTGTTTCTTTTTCTTCTTTTTTAACAAAAGGAAAAGAACAAGAAACAAGAGATGTACTTACTAATAAAACAGAAGAAAAAGAAAGCAAAAATTTAGTTTTTTTATTCATAATAAAGAACCTTTCAAAAATATTTTATTAATTATAAAGTAAAATAAAAAAGTTTTTCAAAAAGAAAATATAAATTATGTTTTTTAAAATAATAGTTTGTTTTATAATTTAATAATATGAGTAAAAAAGCAAAGATTTTAATATACTTTTCAATCAACGTTTTTTATTTGATATTATTTGCAGTTATTTTTATTGTTTTATATCAAATAGATTTAATTTCCAAATTTCTTTTATTTGGTTTTTTTGTATTTTGATTAATTGTTGCAACTATAAGTTTATGTTGACTTTTATGAGTATTTCTGCATAAAAGTTCCAAAATTCAATCTTCTTTATATGAATATATTAATGATGTTGTTGAAGAAAATAATTTAGGTTTAGTTTTACATACAACAAATGGAAAAATTATTTGAGTTTCTTCATTTATAGAAAAAAGGTTTTCTAAAAAATGAATAGGAAAAAATATTGATGATGTTCTGAAAAATAAAGTTAAAGCAAATGAAGAAAATTTAGTAGGAGATGGTTCTACTTTCTCTGAAGATGGTTATGCTTATACGATTAAAAAATATAGAGATAAAAATGCTATTTCTATTAGAGATATAACTTTATATCACAACCTTTCTGAAAGTTACAAGAAAGATAAAGTTGTAATTGGAGAAATTGAAATAGATAATTTTCAATTATTACTTTCTACATTAGGAGAAGAAGATTTTTTCAAGGTAAAAACATCTGTTATTAATTTACTTGATGAGTTATCTAAAAATTATAATTTCTCTTATCGTCAATATATTGAAGGAAAATTTTGAGTTGTAACTAGTTATGAAACATTCGCAAAATTAAAAGCAAAAAACTTTTCTATGTTTAATGAAATGGTTGTTAATTTAAATAATTCTAGTTATGAAGCAAAACAAGAAGTAACTTTATCGGTTGGTTTTGTTCATGGAACAAATGAAATTTCTAAATTAAATCAAATTGCAAAAGATGCAATAATTTATTCAAAAACTAGAGGTGGGAATCAAATTACAACTATTAAATATGGTTCTAGACCTGTTGTTTATGGTTCAAATAGTGAAATAAGCTCCAATTCAAGTAGAAGCGAACTAAACTTTGTATCCAAAAAAATGCTTGCAGTTTTAGAAAATCCAGAAGTAGAAAATATCATTTTATATGGGCATAAATATGCAGATTTAGACGCTGTGGGTTCTGCTTTTGGACTTGGTCAATTTTTAATTAATTATGCTAAAACCAAGTTTAATTTAGAAAAGAAAATGTATATTCAAAATGTAACTTTTGATTCTACAACAACACATTTTTTAGAAACCAATTCTCAATATATAGATAAAAAAATATTCATAAAACCTTCAACAGCATCTAAATATACAAACAAAAACACAATGATAATAATTGTAGATACAGCAGAAGCAACAAGAATTGAAAATCCAAATGCTTTTAATACTGCTGATCCAAAAAAAATATTTATTTTTGACCATCATAGAGTGGTTTCAGGAAAACCTGAATTTCTTTCTAAAGGAAATGATTATATTGAAACCACTGCTTCTTCTTCATCTGAGATAGTAACAGAGGTTATAGCACTTAATTCAGATGGTGAAAACAGAATAATTTCACCTTTTAGTGCCCAAATGCTTTTAAATGGTATTTATATGGATACTAATCAATTTAAAAAATCAACAACTATGAAAACATTTAATGCAGCTTCAATTTTAACTAGATGAGGGGCTCAAAGTGCTAAATCTATTGAAACTTTAAAGATAAGTGAAGAAATTTTTAATATAATTAATAAGATAACTAGAAATGTAGAAGAAGTCAAGCCAGGATTTTTACTTGCTTATACAGCAGAAGAAATTGATTTAGATGTTGTGTCTATGGCGGCTGATTTTATGTTAAATATCCAAGGAAGAAAAGCAACTTTTGTTGTTGCTAAAGTAGTAGGAAAAGATAGATTTAAAATGTCTGCAAGAGGTATAAACAATACTAATGTGCAAATTATTGCAGAAACAGTTGGTGGTGGTGGTCACTTCTCTGCTGCTGCTGCAGAAAGCACAACAGAAACATTAGAAGAATTTGTAGACAATATAAGACAAGCGATAGTGAGTGTGAAAAATGAAAGTAATAATAATTAAAGATTGTAAAGACGGAAAAGTTAATGAAGTAATAGATGTATCCGATGGATATGCAAAAAACTTTTTAATCAAAAATGGTTTAGCTATTCCTGTAAACAAAAAAACATCTTTATATTTAAATAAAAAAATAGAAATTTTAGAACAAGAAGAAGAGAAAAAAATTCAAGAAGCTGAATTATTAAGAGATCAAATTCAAGCTATAATTTTAACCTTCAAATTAAAAGAAACAAATAATGTAGTTCATGGTTCAATAACAGCTAAAAAAATTATTAAAGCTCTTGAAGATATGGACATTAAATTACCTAAACATTCTTTAGAAGAGCATGTTCATATTGTAAGTATGGGATTAACTGTATTGAATGTTAAACTACACAAAAAAGTAATAGCTCATTTAAGAGTTAAGGTTGAAAAAGATGAGTAAAAGTTTATTTTTACCTAAGGAAGTAGAGAAGTCGATCCTTTCTTATGCTTTATCATCAGAGGAAGATCAAGCAAAAATTATTCCTTTTTTACAAAAGGAAGATTTTTACGATTTCAAAAATCAAATTCTTTTTGAAGCATTAAATAATTTATATTTTGCTTCTAAAAAAATAAATTATGTTTCAGTTATTAAAGAACTGGATGAAATGAAAAAACTAGAAGAATTTGGTGGAGCAGCTGAAATAGCAGAATATACAAGCGAAATTCCCGTTTTTTCTACAGTTAAAGAAGTAATGAATGATCTTGTTGAAAAAGCAACATTAAGACAAGCATCTATTGTTTTAAAACAAAGTTTTCAACAATTATCAGAAGCAAATAAAACTGCAGATGATATTTTAAATGAATTTGAATCCAAGATGGTTCAAATCACTAGAAATGTTCAAAATAGTGATTTTCAAAATATGAGAGATGTTGCTGCAAACATCTTAAAAGACTTGCTTTCTAGAAAAGATAGTACTAGTTTAAAAGGAATTAGTACAGGATTTAGTAATTTAGATAAAATTACTTCAGGTTTTCAAAAAGGTGACTTAATTATTTTAGCAGCAAGACCAGCGATGGGAAAAACCGCATTTGCGTTAAATTTAACAAAAAACATTGTTGAGCAAAACAATAATGTTGTTGTTTTCTTTTCTTTAGAAATGCCAAGTACTCAATTAGTAACTAGAATATTAGCATCTGAGTCAGGAGTTCCTGGAGATTATTTAAAAAATCCACAATTTTTAACTAATGTAGATTGAATTAAAATTTCCACAACTTTGAATGAAAAAATCAGCCATTATAACTTATTTATTGATGATTCAGCAGGAGTTAAACTCCATGAAATGATTTGAAAAACAAAAAAATTATTAAATAAAATGAAAAAAATAGACTTAATAGTGGTGGATTATTTACAATTAATAGATCTTGGTGGTTCTAATAATAGACAATTAGAAGTTTCTAAAATTTCTAGAAGTTTAAAACAACTAGCAAGAGAAATTAATTGCCCCGTTATTGCTTTATCTCAATTATCCAGGGACGTAGAAAAAAGAGAAGATAAAAGACCTATAATTTCAGATTTAAGGGAATCTGGAGCAATTGAGCAAGATGCTGATATAGTTGCGTTTTTATACAGGGAAAATTACTATAAAAAGGAAATTTCCCCTTATGACATTCAAGAAACAAAATTAATTATTGCAAAGCATAGAAACGGTGCCATTGGTGATTTATCATTACAATTTAATCCAAAAATAGGTCTTTTCTTTGAAGAAGGAGAAACAAACTAGAATGAGTTGGTCGAAAATTATATTTATAATAATTTTAATTTTCTTATTAGTTCTTTCAGCGTTTTTTTCAGCTTCTGAAACAGCTTATTCAACTGTTTCTAGGGCAAAATTAGAAGAAAATTTAAATAGCAAAAAACACTTTCAAAAAAAAGTGATAATTAAAAGATATGAGATGTTCCCATCTACATTATCTACAATTTTAATAGGAAATAATATAGTAAATATTGGTTCTTCTGTAATTTTATCCTCATTGTTTTCGAGTTGAATAACAGAGGAAACTTTTGAAATTATCGTTTCTACTTTAGTTATGACTCCTATTATTGTTATTTTTGGTGAAATGATGCCCAAAATTTTAGCAAGAAAATATCCAATAAAATTTTTACAGTGTACATATTTATTAATTTTATTTTTTCATTACTTATTTTGACCATTAACTTTTTTAATTTCAAAATTCGTTAAATCAGATCAAGTTACTAATACAGAAAATGAACTTAAACACATTTTAGATTTAGGTTACAAAGAAGGTGTTTTAGAAAAAGAAGAATCTATTCTTGCAAGAAATGCACTAGATTTTGATTCCATAAAAGTAACTAAGCACTATGTTAGATTGAAAAAAATAACTTATGTTTCTTATGAAAATAGTTTAGCAAAAATTAAAGAAATATTCCAAAATACGGGATTTTCCCGTATTCCTGTTCAAAAAAATAAAAAATTTGTAGGTATAATCCTTTTAAAAGACATTTTCGGTTTATCTGATGAAGAAACTTTTAATATAGATGATTACATTGTGGAAGTTCCTTATATTTCTTCAAATTCTTTATTAAAAGTTGCTTGAAAAAAAATGAAAGAAAATAAAAGTCAATTAGGTTTTATCACTAAGAGTAATGATGATAAAAAAGTTATTGGTTTAATAACTTTAGAAGATATTTTGGAAGAACTTGTTGGAGAAATATATGATGAACATGATTATAGAGACGAATTAGATTTTTATGAGTTGGAAGAAAGTTCAAAAATCATGGTTAAATATTCTACAGCTATCTCTAAAATTAATGATTTTTTCTCAATAAATTTAGACGAAAATGAAAATGAAAATATTGGTTCTTTTTTAGAGAAAACAACAAACAAAAAATTAACTTTAAAATTCAAATTTAATATTAATAACTTATATTTTAAAGTTGTTGAAAACAAAAGAAAAGAAGAACCTAAAATAGAAATTTGAAAAGAAGAATAAAAAATTATAAAATACAAAAAAATACTTTATAATTAAATATATTATTAATAAAAACAGAGGAGTTTTTTATATGGCAAAAAGAAAAATGCTAGCTGAAACTGCAGAATTAGTAATAACAGTTGAAGCAGATAAACAAGAATGATTAGATGCACAAAAAAAAGCAAAAAACAAATTATTAAAATCAGTACAAATTCCTGGTTTTAGAAAAGGAAAAGTTCCTTTAGCAAAAGCTGAAAGTTTAATTTCAGAAGGACAAGTAATTCAAGAAGCAGCAAATTCAATAGCTCCTAAATTAGCTTCTTTAGCAAAAGAACAAATTATAGAAAGTGATAAAGTATTGGATGAAGCAGCTTTAAATCCAGTTAAAGTTTCAAAAGAAGAATTAGTAATAGAATTTAAATATCCAGTTTATCCAGAATTTAAAATTTCTAACTACAAAGGATTAGATATTTCTTATGAAGCACCAACTGTTTCTAAAGAAGAAATTGATTCTGAAGTAGATAAAATTGTAAAATCTCATTCACTTTTAATAAGCTCTGATAAAGCAATTGAAAATGGAGATGTTGTGCTTTTTGATTTTAAAGGATTTATTGACAATGAACCATTTGAAGGTGGAGAAGCAGAAGATTTTGAATTAAAAATCGGTTCAGGAAATTTTATTAAAGGATTTGAAGAATCAATGATTGGTTTTGTAAAAGGTGACAAAAAAGAAATTAAAGTGACCTTTCCAAAAGATTACCATGCAAAAAACTTTGCAGGTAAACCAGCAATATTTAAAATTCATGTAAAAGATGTTAAAAAATATGAAAAAGTAAAATTAGATGATGCTTTTGTTTCTGATTTAAAAATTGAAAATGTTTATACAGTTTCTCAATTAAAAGAATATCTAAAAAAACTTTTACTTGAAGAAAAAACAGAAAAATCAAAAATTGATTTTCAACACAAAGTATTTCACAAAATTTTTGAAAATACAACAATTCCTTTAGCTTCAGTTTTAATTAACAAAGAAAAAATGGCAGTTCAAAGAAAAACAGAAGAAAGATTAAAAGAACAAGGTTTTTCACTTAAAGAATATGCTGATTTACTTAAATTAGACACAAAAACATTAAATGACACATTTGAAAAAGAAGCAATTCACAACTTAAAAACATCATTAATTTTTGCTGAAATTTCAAGAATTGAAAAATTAGAAGCAACAGAAGAAGATTATAAAAAAGAATATGAAAAGTTTGCAAAACTTTACAAAACAACACCAGAAGCTGTTGAACAAATGGTTTCAAAATTCCAATTACAAATTCCTATCATAAACAGAAAAGTTATCGATAGATTGATTGAATACAATTCAGGAAAAATTGGACAAAAAATGAAAACAATAGTTTCTAAAGTTAAAAAAGAAGAAAATAAAGAAACAAAAACTTCTAAACCAAAAACATCAGTAAAAAAACCTGTTTCTAAAACAGTTAAAAAAGAAACTAAAAAAACTTCTTCAAAATAAGACCTATTGGTCTTTTTTTCTTTTTTTTCTTCATAAAAATAGTAAAATTTAAAATAATATGTTACATAAAATTAAAAAATTCTTTTCAACATCCACAGAGATGAAAATCGCAAGAAAATTGCTAAAAGAAATAAATGAAAAAAGATCCATTTATTCTTCAATGAGTAATGAAGATTTACAGAATCAAACACAATTATTTAAAGAACGTTTAAAAAATGGTGAAACTCTTGAAGATATCAGAGTTGAAGCTTTTGCAGCAGTTAGAGAAGCTACAAAAAGAGTGTTAAACAAATTCCCATATGATGTACAAATTTTGGGTGGTTTAATTTTGGATCAAGGTTCAATTGCAGAAATGAAAACAGGAGAAGGAAAAACTATTACTTCTATTGCTCCTGTATATTTAAATGCACTTGAAGGTAAAGGGGTAATTGTTTCAACAGTTAATGAATACCTTTCAGAACGTGATGCTACCGAAATGGGTCAAGTGCATAATTGAATGGGTTTAACAGTTGGAATTAATAAATCACAGATGGATTCTTTAACAAAAAAAGCTGCTTATGCTTGTGATATTACTTATTCCATTCACTCTGAATTAGGTTTTGATTACTTAAGAGACAATATGGTTACACAAAAAGAATCTAAAGTACAAAGAGGACTCAACTACGCTTTAATAGATGAGGTGGATTCTATCTTAATTGATGAAGCTAAAACTCCTTTGATTATTTCTGGTGGTGAAAAAAGTGGTGGAAATAATTATTTTATTGCCGATCAATTTGTAAGAATTCTTAAAGATGAAGATTTTGATATTGATTGAGAAAGTAAAGCAGTTAAATTAAATGATAATGGAATAGATAAAGCAAATCATTTTTTTAATATTGAAAATCTTTATGATATTCAACATTCAGAATTAGTTCATAGCATTCAAAATGCCTTAAGAGCACATAAAATAATGAAAAAAGATGTTGAGTATATTGTTCGAGATGGAAAAATAGAACTAGTAGATACATTTACTGGAAGAATAATGGAAGGAAGAAGTTATTCTGAAGGACTACAGCAAGCTATTCAAGCCAAAGAAATGATTAAAATAGAACCAGAAACTAAAACTTTAGCAACAATAACTTATCAAAATTTTTTCAGGATGTTTAAAAAACTTTGTGGTATGACAGGTACTGCCAAAACTGAAGAACAAGAATTTATTGATATTTATAACACAAGAGTAAATGTTATTGAAACTAATAGACCAATAAAAAGATTTGATGATACTGATTTAATTTTCCCTTCTGCAAGAGCGAAATATAAAGCAATTGTTGCAGAAATAAAAGAAAAATATAAATTGGGTCAACCTATCCTTGTAGGAACTTCACAAGTTGATGAATCAGAATATTTACATTCACTTTTAGTTAGAGAAGGTATTCTACATACTGTTTTAAATGCTAAACAAAACGAATATGAAGCAGAAATTATTGCTAATGCCGGAAGAGTAGGATCAGTTACAATTGCAACAAATATGGCAGGTCGTGGAACCGATATTAAACCTACTCCAGAAGCTTTAGAAAAAGGTGGATTATATGTTCTTGGAACAGATAAATCTGAATCAAGAAGAATAGATAATCAGTTAAAAGGAAGATCAGGAAGACAAGGAGATGTAGGTTATTCCCGTTTTTTCCTTTCTATTGAAGATCAATTAATGACAAGATTTTCTCAATTTGATCAAATTAAAGAAAATTTTGGAAGTGATAGTGATGAACCTATTCCAGGAAAGTCTATTTACAAATTTTTCCAAAGAGCACAGAAAAAAATAGAAGGTTTAAACTACGATAACAGAAAAAATGTTTTAAGTTTTGATGACGTTATTAGACAACAAAGAGATTTAGTTTATACACAAAGAGATATTATTTTAGAAAGTGAAGAATTGGATCATTATATCATTAGAATTATTGAAAGATCAGTAGATAATTTTATGAATTTTGATTTCATTTTAAAAACAAATAAAGAAGTAAAATATGATGTTTTAACTAAATTTTTAAATGAGAATTTTTCAAGAATTTCTAAAGTAGAATTTACTTATAAAGAAATAAGTGAACATCATTATGATGAATTGATTGAATATTTAAAAGAAAAAATGAAAGACATTTATTTTAACGTATTAAGAGTTAACTTGATCGAAAATTTAAAAGAAGAATATGTAAAATTAGAAAGACAAATTTTACTTGGTGCACTAGATCAAAAATGACAAAATCATATTGATATTATTGATAAATTAAGATCATCAGCAAATCTTGTACAATATTCACAAAAAAATCCATTCCAAATTTTCACTGAAGAAGCAACTAAAAAATTTGAAGTATTTATTGATGAAAGTTCAGATCAAGCAATATTAAACTTATTTAATAACTCATATGCAAGAAAAATAGAGTATATGAATATAGAGTTATCTAACGGACGAATTTTAACATTAGAAGTAGGAAAATTTCCAGAAGAAATTCAAGCAATCATAGATATGGAAGAAGAAAAAATCAGAATAGCAAATGAATACCAACAACAAATGAAACAAGTAACACTTATTGATGGAAAAATCCTTTCTGTTCCTAAAGATATGGATGATGAACAATTGAAAAGAATTATCATAGAAGAAAACGCAGCTATTTTGGAAAGTCAACAAAGATTATTAGAAGAAGAAAAAAACAATGAAAAAAAAGATTAATATAATAGTATTAATCTTATTTTTTATATCTTTCATAGCTGGATTAATTGAATTATCTTTTTATATTTATAACAACTTAATTAACTACTTTTGATTGATAGTTAACATTGCTTTACTCTTTTTACCTTTTGTAATCATAATAATTTTTTTAATTTTTATTAAACAAATTTATCCAAAAATTAAAAATCATTTTATTAAAGATCAAAGATTTCATAGTGATCTTTGTAAATTTTTAAATAGAAAAAAACTAAAATTAATTTTTATAGTTCTTTGATTTATGCTAATTTTGATAAATATTTGATTAGCTAAATTGTGATGAGACAACTGAAAAAATCAGATAATTACAATTTCATTTTTATTTGAGAATATGTTGTTTTTTAGTTGTCAATGAGTTTGAGTAAAATATAAATGTTCTGAAAAAGAAAATAAATAATTATAATTTTTGTTAAATTAAAAATTAGCAAGTAAAAAAATAAATTAAAAAGTGAAAACTACCGTAAAACAGCATTATTTGGAAATTTTGAAACTGAACTGGGAAACAAAAAAAGTCAGCAAATAAATGCTAACTTTCTTATAATGTTTCAAGTTCTTTTTCTTTTTTTCAAGGTTGCTTTTTATCAATATGATCAATAAATAATTTACCCGAGTTTCCCGGTTTTACCTAAAATTAATAATAAAAAAGAGTAGATTTTACTCCACCTAATTTATTTATAAGATATTGTTATTTTTTAGTATCTTGCTCTGTTTTTTCAACTTCTTTATTTTTATTATTGTATAGTGAACTTGATTTTGTTTTTTTACCAAATTTTTTAGCAATAAACATTACAAAAAGAACAATCATACCAGTAATCACTAAAAAACATACAATACCGGTAACTGCTATTATAACATCCATATTATTCTCCTTTCTTATACTCAATTCTACAAAAAAAAAAAAAAACAAAGCATTTGATAAAAAATCTGTAATTACAGATATAAAATGTCACTTTTCCCGAGTTTCCGAGTTAATAGCAAAAAACACAAAATCAACCATTTTTTTGGTTGATTTTATTGTTTTTGTTTTTTCTTTATACCATTTTTGATAAAACTCTTTTTATATCGTATCAATATTTGATATTATGGTTGTTTTCATCAGTTTTATCCGTCTTTCCCAGTTTCAAGAATTAAAAAACCGTTTACGCCTGTTTTATGGGGCAAAACGGTTTTTATTTATCTGATTTAATTACAATTTTTTTGATCTCATCATACTTGTTTCAAAGATCTATATCACTTCCTGATTTTTCTCTTTTTCTTTCTATTTCTTCTCCGGTAATGTTATTTATAAATATTTCTTCTCTTACTAAACTTAAAATTTTAATAAATTGTCATTCAGTAAGATGGTTATTAATTCTGTGTTTGAAATAATATTCATTTGTTTTATGAATAAATAATTTTAAAACGACTAATGAAGCAAAACATAAAAGTGTGTGAGCTACAATGTGACTATCTAAATAAACATAAGTTGGTCTTATTGCTAAATAACTTTTTAAACTCCTAAAATTTGATTCAATTTGTCATTGCTTTGAATATAAATGAATTATTTGAGATTCACTTAAATTTAATAAATTAGTTTCATATACATAAACACCATCGAATTCTTCGTCTCTTTGAATTTTCTTGTAATCCAATTCAAATTTTAATTTTGATATTTCAGTAAAGTATTTACATTTTTTAGTTCCAAGCATTTTTGAAGAATCAACAGTTCCATCTTTATTTTGTTTCTTTTTGAAATTATTAATTAAATTTTGTCTATCTTCTCTATCTTTTAAAGCTCTTGATTTGCTGATAGTTACAATTCGTCTTCTGACATTTTTTGTAACCCTTTTGTTTTTAAAAGCGGAAAGGAAATCTGTAGATTTGTATTTTAAATTATCATTTACATAAACATAATCTTTCTCGTTCAAAACATATTCTTTGAATTCTTTAGAACTTGCTTTTGCTTTGTAAGAAATGATGAAACCATAACCTTTTTGCTCTAAAAATCTGATATTTCCGGACGTACTCATTCCACGATCGGCAATTACAGTTATGTTTTTAATTTTATACATTTGCTCAAGTTCAAGCAAGAATTCAATCATAGTTTTTGAATCTGGAGTATTACCACTAAAAACTTTAATATGGAAAGGGACTCCATTTCCATCACATGCTAAGGCAATTACAATTTGATCTTCTTTGAACTTTCCATCTTTAGAATAACTAGTTTGTCTATAACCCATTATTTGAAAAGATTCAAAATAAACAGTTGATGAGTCAAAATAAATCTCACTTAAATTTCTATTTGTTTCTTTTAATACCATTTGATGTAGTGCATTTACAAGATTTGCTTGATTGTTTTCAACAATATCTAGAAGTCTATAAAAACTATTTTTTGATGCTGAAATATCACTATTAAATTCGCCTTGTTCACTAAAAGAAGAAAAAATACTTGAAGGATTATAAATCCTTTTTGCAACTAAAAAATTGAAGATTTTTTTCATTTCTTTATGCCTTGTTTTCTCAAAAGACTCAAAAATGTTGTGTTTATTGAGTAACTCTTCAATTAGTTCGTATCCGACATTTTTATTTACTCTTACAAGTTCATCGCTTTCTAAAGCTTCTAATAATGCAGACTGAACTCTTTCTTTTTTATCCAGTGAAGAAAAAGATTTTAGTTTTTCTTTTAGAATTTCTACTGCATTTTCTTTTTTCTCAAGTAATTTTTCTAAGTTTCCAAGACTGAATCATCTTGTTGGTGCTTTTCCAAAACCAGTTGTTCATCCAACGTATTTATAAATTACACCTTTTTTGTTTCCTGAAACATTAAATAATATTAAATTTTTCTTTTCCATCCTTATATTATACCACAAAATGCAATTAAGTGCAATTATTTTTTTATTTTTTTTAATAAAAATTACTATATATAGTAAAAATTTATAAATTCCTATTTTATTCTAATTTCTTAGGGAAAACTGGGAAACTAAAAATCGAAAACCACTGTAAAACAGCGTTATTTGGCAATTTTGAACCTAAATTGGGAAAGAAAAAAGTCAGCAAATAAATGCTAACTTTCTTATAATGTTTCAAGTTCTTTTTCTTTTTTTCAAGGTTGTTTTTTATCAATATGATCAATAAATAATTTTCCTTGTAAGTGATCAAGTTCATGTTGAAAAACAATTGCAACATATCCTGAAACGGTTCATATTTTCTTTTCTTTACTAAAATATGAATAACCTTCAACTTTAATTATTTTTCTTCTTCTAACAAAACCTTCTTGATGAGGTCATTTTTCATTAACACTTAAACAACCTTCACCATGATGAAGAGCTATTTTGTCTTCAGAAAAACCAAGTATTTTTGGATTTATAATAATATCTCTAAATACTATATCATCAGGACCGTTATTCACATTAATATAGAACATATTTTTCAATATTCCATATTGAACAGCAGCAACTCCAACACCTGGTCTATACATTTTTTGACCTTCAACTTGTGAATAGTCAATGTGGTCAATCATTTGTTGTGCTAGAAGTTCATCTTCTTCAGTTAATGGTCAAGGAACATCAATTGATTTTTCTCTTAGAACATTATTTGGTAATTGAATTATTTTAACTTTTTTTCTATTCATATGTATATATTATAAACAAATAATTAAAATTCAAATGCAGCTTTTTTGATTTTATCTTCAATACTTTTAACTTTTTCTTCTTTACTTAAAGAAGCGAAAGGTTCAACTTTTGTACCTGTTAATCAAACTGGTTCAACAACTTTAGCTCCTAAAAAGTTTCAAAAACCTTTTAAATTTTCTGTAAAGTTTCCAAAAGGATATCAATCTGCAGGCGCTCCTTGAGAAGTTAAAATTTGAACTTTTAAATGATCTAAAAGACCTTTTGCTTCTCCTTTTTTGCTGTATTTATAGCTAAAAGTTACATTAGCCATTGAAATAGCGTCAATAAAGTTTTTTACAACTGCTGAATAGTTGAAATTAATCATTGAAGTTGAAAAAACAACTTTTTGCACACTTTTTAATAAATCAACTAATTTCATTGCTTCTACATCTTGTCAAAAAGTTTTCATATTTTCTGAATTTAAAGAGATTGAAGCCACTTTTTCTTTATTTAAATCCATTTCAATAATTTCGTGAGTTGGATTTTTTTCTTTATAAAATTCTACAAATTTATCTGACATTAATTTTGAATTTGAAGATTCTCCAGATAAAATAGAACCTTTTATAACTAAAACTTTCATTTTTCCTTCTTTCTTTTCTATAAATTAACTTGCTAAGTTATTATATTATAAAAAATAGTAAAATTTTCAAAAAGTTTATTTTTAGCAAAAAAATAGTATAATTTTTTATATTTTATTAAAAAATGAGGTATTTACTATGTTTAAATTATTAAAAGAAATTTTTAAATCTTTATCAAAAATAACAACAATAAGTTTATCTATTTTACTTTTTTTAACTACAGGTGTTTTTACTTTACTTTTTAGTGTAAAAGAATCTTTTAATAGACAAATAAATAAATATAATGCAGTTTCTAAATTACATGATTCAACAGTAGATTTAGATGTTAACTTTAGCGGTAATGCTAAAGATAATGGATATAAAAAAGAAACACCAATTGAATACACTTTAGATCAAAAAGCTATAAAAGAAATTTTAGATTTTCAAATAAAATCACAATTTATTTTGCTTTCTGACTTGGGAGTTAAGGGAGAAAAAGCGAATTATTATATAAGTGCTCAAGACTTTTTATTTCAATATGAAGTTAATAAAAATATAAATAATATTGATAATAAAGATTTTAATTTTGATTTAAAAAATAAACAATTTCAAGTTTTAAAAACCGATAGCAAATTTTTTAAAACTTATTTAAAAAATGCTGATGGAACATTTAAAGAAAAAGAAATTTCCTATTACTTAAACAAGGATAATACTGCAGTTTTTTTAGACAAAAGATACAAAATTTCTGAAGTTATAAACATTTCAAGTAACGGTTCAGAAGGCTACTTATTACATAATCAAGGTGAAGATCATATAATATCTTCCATAAATAGAATGGGAATTAATTTAAATACCAAAGAAGCAACTTTTGATGTTTCTAAAATCAACTCATGAGAAAGAAATGGTATTTTATATTTATTAACAGAAGATGAAACAGCAAAATTAATCGGAGTTCATAAAGATAATAACAATAATTGAAAGTTATTTTATAAAAAAGATTATACAAGTGAATTATTTAGTTGAGATAACATAGCAAAATGATCGGCTCCTCAACAAGTTTGAAACTATAATATTGTTTTAAAACCTGATGGTTTAATGAATGGTAGTGAAAATACAGCTCCTGTAATTAAAAAGTTATTTTTAAAAAACGACATTCATAAATCACTGCCAGATTTTTTCCAATTTTCTAAATCTAATGTTTATAAACTTAAAGATGAATGAGTTTCAAGAGTTAGTTATCAAACCAAATTTATTTTACATAATTTTACTTTGTTAGATATTGAACCAGAAAAAGGAAATTTTTCTAAAAATTTTTCTAATTATTTAGCAAATTTAAAAGACAATGATCCTGAAGAATTTAAAAAAATTGAAAAGCTACATTATTGAGAAAAGCAAATAGTAAAAACTATCTCAAATAAAGAACCTATTGTTATTAGTCAAAATCTTTTAAAAGATGATTTAACTTTATTAATAAAAGGACCAGATGGTAAAACCACATCAATTAAGGATATTGAAAATTTAGGAAACAATTATAATATTCAAAATTTAACTTCACAGCAATTAGCATCTTTATCCAATGAAGAAATAGTAGATTTAACTTATTTAAAACTTAGAAATGCAGTTTCTACAACAATAAAAAACAAAATCTTTGATTATGTGAAAAACGAAAAAGAAGTTGATTCAGTTGGTAGAAGAAGATTTATTACTACAACAGCAATAGATGAAAAAAAAGGAGAAAACAAAATTTTTCAATTTATTGATGCAGGAATAAATGAAGAATATTTTGATCCAAACCACAAGCAAGAAGTAGGAAAACTTTTTAATGAATATTTTCATAAAAGTAACTTATTTATTAATGCTGATCCTAATTTTGATAAAAATGAATTCAATCCTGTATATAGTGCAGAAATTATAAATGCCATTTTTCAAGGTTTTGTTCCTGATTCTAAATACTTAAATCCAACCATTGAATTTATTGATATTCCTTCTAGTCAAAAGTTAGCTTTATTTCCTGCAAATTTTTCAAAAGAAAAAGTAGTAATTTTAGAAAATAAAGAAAAAACAGTGAATTTTGCTGTTGGAAATTCAAAAAATGGTTATACTCTTTATGAAAAAACACAAGATTCCTGAATTAAAGTTTTAGTTGATAATAAAGAGTTTTTAACTCTTACAGAATTAAATAATTTTATGGAATCTAAACATTTAGGTCTAAAAGTTTCTGTAGGAGAAAATGGTTGATACAAAACAGATGAAAACTTTTCAAATACTTATAATGTTCCTTTCATATATAGAACACCTTCCAGCGCCTTACTAAAAGAAATAGAAACATCAAAAACAGTAAAAACACTTTTTGATAGTCTTAAAAAAACAATAGTTAATAGTGAATTAGTTAGAGAAAACTTCATAAAAGTAGATGAATTAGATAAACTATTAACTGCAACTCAAGATGCTTTTTTCGTTACTGAATATTATGATATTTTTACAAAAGGTAAAAATAATCAATCTTTAATGCAAAGAATGATTTTTGAGTCACTTTATTTAGCAACTATTCAAAATGATGATCAATTTTTAAACAAAATATTTAATAATTTTCTTGAAAACATTCAAAACAAAATTAGAGATAATGGAACTACATTAGATGAACAAAAAACTTATTTTATTGATAACATAGATAAAATAGGTCAAATTCTTTCTAATTTAGGAATTAATGTTTGAAGTGATATTTTAAAAGATAATACAAAAGAAGAGTTAAAAACTATAATAAATAACCCAATTGAATTTATTGATGGTTTAAAAACAATAATTTTATCAATTGATTTTAAATCTTTTTTAACTGATATTCACAATTGATACGAAAACAAATGAAATAAACAAGAGAGAAACGATTCCACTCATGCTTATTATTATTTTAGTGTTTCAGATTTAGTTATTCCATTAGTTAAATCCATTGATTTTGATGTATTTAAAAAAGGTGCAACTATATTAGTTAAAAATATTAATTTTGATTCTTTACTTTCTACCGCTTATAATAAATCAGAGCAAAAATATAAAGGAATTTTATTCAATAAACTTATTAATTCTTATAAAGAAAGTGTTTTAAAAGAAAAAATCACCACTTCTTTAGTTAATATTTTTGACAAAATTAACATAAATAAAGATAAAAATAATTCTTCTGAAAATTTTAAAAACATAAATTCAGGTTTAACTAAAATAATTTCTATTTTAGATAAAGATAGACTTTTAAATATAGTAGAAAATTCTTTAGAAAACACTTATTTTGAAGATTATAAATTTGTAAATGAATCAAAAGATCCGCAAAAAGTTTTATTTGTTGCTAAAACTCTTAAAACATCTAATTTAATAACTGCATTTATTTCAACATTTTTTAAAGATTCTGCAACTACCCATACTCTTTTTAGAGCAATAGAAGAAATATTAAATTTATCTGGTAAAACCAAAAAAGAAGGTGCATTAGGTATAACTTATTCAGTACCAGATAAAGATGCTGAAAAACTTGACTTGTTCGATTTACAAAATTTAGAGTTATTATCATATGCTAAATTTGAAGAATTAATTAAACTTTCTGATAAAGTTGATAATAAAATTTTAATCGATAAAGAATTTGATAATACGGAAATTTCCTTTATAAAAAGATATTTATTTTTTGGAAAAGATATCATTAAAGATGTTGATGAAATAAGTCAAAGAAACTCTATTTTCAAAGAAACATTAAAACTTTTTATTTTTAATAAGTTCACTAAAGCAAATAATTCATTTGTTATAAAAAATACAAATACTAGTTCTACTTTAGCAGATAATTTATATGAGATTTTTATTGAGAACACACAAGGTAACAGAGCCTTTAATACAGCAAAACCAAAAGCTAGAGAAATTGTAAGTAATGTTGTTTATTCTTCTGAATATTCTAGTTCTGTAAATAGTTTGATTTTTTATGATTTTTGAATTAAATTTGTTTCTGAAAATAGTCAATTGAGTTCAACGGAATTAAAAGAAGTTTTCAATTTCTTTTTTAGAGAAGCACAAAATCAAAATTCTTATTTATACAAAGAATTAATTGAAACACAATTGTATGATTCTAAGAAAAACTTTGAAAATAGATCATTTTTCTCTAAAGGACTAGACATTCAACCAATAGGACGTGGTATAGCACAACCTTTTGATTCTGCAGATACTTTATTTAAAAACATACCAAATACTGCTGATGCTAATGAATGAAAAAATAAAATAAATAAATTATTTGATTCTGAAATTTATAAAAAGAAAAATGCTATTACAGGTTTAGATTTAGCTGATTGACTTATTTTAAATAAAGTTTCTTTAGCTTCTAATTTAGCACAAATTGCAACAAATGAGAGATATCATAAAGACGCTACAAATTACTTTGTTAATTTACAAAAATCATTTGATTTATTAAACGATTTTGCTTCTAAAGGTGACTTAAATAGAGAAATTTTAAATAATTTAAGAAAGAATTTTACAACTCAATCTGCTGTTTTTACTTCTTTAGGTTTATCAGACACTGTATCATCAACATATTCTAGTGTTATTTTCCCAATAGTAGCAGCTTGATTTACCTCGAATCCAGCAGGAACAGATAATGCAGAAAATAACTCCAATTTAACCTTTGTTTTAAATAATAGAGTAACTGATTTTTCAAAAATTATTAATGAAAATCCTGATAATTATAGAGATATAATAAAAGGAAGATTTTATAATTTATATAGCGATTCTCTTTTTGAATATCATTTAGAAAATCATAGTGTTAAAGGTTTATCATTAGATCTTTCCTATGTAGATTACTTAAATAAAAAAGTATTTTCAATTGACAATCAAGACACCATTTTATTTGATATTAACATTAATAAAATCTTTTTAGATTTAATTAATGCTTCTACAATAATAAGAGAAGAAAATAAATTTTTAGTATTTAAAGATGTTCGTTCCTTGGTTGCAAAAGTAAATTCTAGTTTTTTAAATGAAAACAATAAAGAAATATATAAAGAAAAATTACCTTCTAGTTATATAGAGTTAGAAAAACTAATAAATAATTTAGATGAAAAATACATAATAAATGTAAGTGGGTCTAAATTTTTAATAGTAGGCGATGAGCAAACTATCGATTATTTATTCCCTGTAATAAATGAAGAAAATTTACAAGTTAATATTAAAAATCAAGCACTTGTTTATGTTAATAAATGAGGTTTTGATAGAGCTCGTGAATCCTTTAGAGGTAGCGCTTTAAAAGATTATTTACTTGTTAAAACAAAACCAGGAACAAATGTTCAAGAATTTAATGAAAAAACAAATAGAGAAATAGCTAATAATTTTGGAAATATAGTAACTAAAAAAGTCTTTTCTAAAGATGAATTAGATATTATTAATCCAGAAAGAAGTTTAAGAATTTCAACAGCTTTTTCATTGATTCAACTTATATCAAATGCTAACTTTTATATGGTTGCATTAATGTCTATATTAATAATTATTTCTACCGTATTTATTACAAAAAGATATATATCTACAAGAAATAAGGTACTAGGGATTTTAAGAGCACAAGGTTACAACTCTTGAATGATAGCTTTCTCATTTATATCCTTCCCTTTCATTACAACCTTTATAGGTGGAACTGTTGGGTACATAGTAGGTTTATCATTGCAACAAGTGTTAAAAAACGCCTTTTCATCTTATTGAACTTTACCAACGCAGAGTATATCATTTGAATGAATTCCTTTTGTTTTAACCATTATTTTTCCATTTTTCTTACTTTCAGCTTTAGTTATATTATCTGCTTTATGAATTTTAAGAAAAAAAACAATTGATTTAATGTCTGGTATAGTTGAAATTAATGTTTCAAAATTTGCTATGGTATTTCTAAAAATATTTAGATTTGCTAATGTAAAAACAAAATTTGTTGCTTCATTATCTGTAAATAGTTTTTGAAAATTAATTTCATTAATGATTTCAACAACCTTAACAGCCTTTATTTCCATTTTCTCAATTTCTTCAAACGGAGTATTTAATGAGACTGTAAATAAAACATACCAAAAGAGAAATTATAAGTATAAGTTAGATTTAGAAACACCTACTATCGAAGCTGGACAATATCAAACTTTTGATAAAAATCAATTAGAAAATCTTTTATATGTTCCTTTAGGGGTTGCTTCTGAATCTAATGTTGAAGCAAATAATTACTTCAAACCAGGTAGAGCTCTTGTAAATGGTGATTCAGACAAAAATGGTAATCCAAAAGAAAATGATCCCCATATTTTAACAAGAGCGTCACTTCAATTACAAGTAGAATCATCATTATCCATCTCACCTTGAGATATAGTTTTAAATTCAATGCCTGATAGTCAAAGATCAAGAACTTTAGAAATTTCTAAAATGGCAATTTCAGAAATAGAAAAAACTCAAGATATTCATTTTGTAGAAAAAGTTGATATCACAGGCAAAAAATACAACTTTGAATTTGTAGGAACAGAAGCAAACCCACAAAACTATTTTAAATACATTGAAAATGAAAATGTTTCAACTGGTGGTAAATTCTGATATATGGTATGAAATGTTCAAACTCAAGAATATGATAGAGAAGCAATAACTACTTCTCAACATAGAGATTTATATAGAAAATTCTTAGTAGATGCTTATAAAAAAATTCCTTCTAATGATTTTTATATAGCGTTTAACGGTATTTTATTTAACAATCAAACAAACGAAAAATACACATATATTAATACTTCTTATAATGAAGAAAACAGTTTAAAAATTTATGGTTATAATAACAATTCTAAATATGTATCAATCCAAGATGAAAAAGGTGTTAATTTAATCGAATTAATGGAAAAAACACAGGTAATTAATGATGTTTATCCTATTTCTGTTAATTATGTATTTTTAAATAAAAACAACTTAAAACTCGGTGATACAATTGAATTAGAAGTTAAAAATCCTATTGATAGATATATAAGAATTTTAGAAGGAAATTCCTTTAGAAAATATAAATTTAAAATAGTTGGTATTATAAATACTTTCATTAATAGTGAGTTAGTTACAACAAGAAAAATAGCAAATCATTTAACTGGATTAAGTGAACTAGATCAAGATGGATTCAATGGTATTTTATCTAACGATGTTACTCCAGAGCAAACTATTGGTTCTGTTGGTTTATATGCAAATTCTGGATATTGATTTGGTGGAGACCTAATTAATATTGAGACAAAAGAACAATATGAAACAGCCTTTGCACAAATATATTCAAACAGCGATGATCAACCTGGTGTATTAAAAAATAATGGTTATAGTGATGAATTAATCAAAAAATTATTAACATTTAAAGAAAGAACAATTACTGATATTGAAAATATCGATTTAAGCTATAAGAATATTACAAGTGATAAATTTAAGAGTGAAAACGCAACCTTAATTAAACAAGGTGTAAATAATTTCATCGACTTATATTCTAAAAATGTTTATAATTCGCTTTCTACAAATGTAGATGCTAAAGATATTCAAATAGGTTTTGTTAATAATATTGCTAATACAGTTTCAAAATTAACACTATCTATAGTTATTATTTTCTTTTTAGTTTCTGTTGTTATTCTAATTATGATTTCAAATATCATAATTACGGAGAACGAAAAAAACATTGCTATATTTTCAATCTTGGGATACAATAACAAAGAGAAAATAAAACTATTTTTTGGAATTTATTTACCTTTAATAATTGTTGCTACAATTATTGCTATTCCATTAGTTATTGGATTTATTGCTTTATTTAATGCGTTTTTAGTTTCATCTAGTTCTATTGCTCTAATACTTACTTTAAAATGATGACATGCTTTAACTGCAATAGGAATTTTATTCTTTGTTTATGGACTTACATCTCTTATTGCTTGAATTAATTTAAATAAAATTAAAGCTATTTATTTATTGAAAGGAAAATAATGACAGAAAACCAAAATAAGAAAGAACTAAAAGGTAAAATAAAAGAAGAAAATGCAGTTTTACTTACTAAAAAAGAAATAAAAAAAATCAAAAAAGCAAATAGTAAACCAAAGAAAAAACACAAAGATATGATCACACAAAATACAGAAAATAATATCATTGAAATTTTCGATGTTAAAAAATCTTATCTTTCTGGTTCGATAATAACTTCTGTTTTAAAAGGTGTTACTTTAAAAATAGAAAAAGGAGATTTTGCTGTTTTATTTGGAAAATCAGGTTCAGGAAAATCTACATTATTAAACATTATTTCTGGTTTAGATAGAGCATCAGAAGGTGAAGTGATTGTTGCAAATAATAATTTGACATATTACAACGATTCAAAATTAACAAAATTTAGAAGAGAAAATGTTAGTTTTATTTTTCAAAGTTATAATTTACTGCAAAACTTAAATGGTTATGATAACGTTGAAACAGGTGCATATTTACAAAAAGATAAAAAGAAAGTTTTAAATATTAATAACCTTTTTAAAGAATTTGAAATAGAAGAAATTAAATATAAATATCCTTCTCAAATGTCTGGTGGACAACAACAAAGAATTTCCATTTTAAGAGCGTTATCAAAAAATGCAGAAATCATTTTTGCTGATGAACCTACAGGTGCTTTAGATGAAAAAACATCAAGAGCAGTTTTAAAAATATTACAATATATTAATAAAACCTATGGAACCACAATTGTAATGGTTTCTCACGATCCGACAGTTGCTGAATTATGCAATAAAGTTATTAAATTAGCTTCTGGAAAAATAGAAGAAATAATAATAAATTCTAATCCTAAAGTTTTATAAATAAAAAATTCCTTTATATAAGATTTGTTCTTTTATAAAGGAATTTTCTTTATTTTAGAGATCGGATTCCAACTCTAAAATCAGGTCTCTGATTTGAATTGCTTTTTCTAAATCATCTTTAGCAATATATTCATTTTTTTGTTTTATTAGTGCTTTTATTATTTCTTCTTTTTCTTTTTTATCTTTGACTTTAGAAGATTTTTCTAAAGCATCAATTGTTTCAACTGATTGAATTGGATCAAAAATAGGTTTAATAATAGTTTTAGGAATAATGTTGTTCTTTTTATTATATTCCATTTGAATTTTTCTTTTTTCTTCATTATCTTTTAAAGTAGCTGCAATATTACTTGTAATAGAATCAGCAAATAAAATTGCTCTACCATGATCATTTCTAGCTACTCTACCAATCATTTGAATTAGTGCAGCTTTTGTTCTGGAGAATGAGTTGGTATCGGCTTCAAGAATCATAATTAAAGAAACCTCCGGTAAATCTATACCTTCTCTTAATAGATTAACTCCCACAACAACATCGTAAATTCCCTTACGTAATTTTCTTAATATGTCATTTCTTTCAAAAGTTTTGTGTTCAGAATGGATATAAGCTGATTTATAGTGTTTTTCTCTAAAATTAGATGATAACTCTTCTGCCATTCTTTTGGTTCCTGTTATGATAATAACTCTTTCATTATTTTTAATTTGATTATCAATTTCTTTATACATAGTTTCTAATTGATTTTTAGTTGATTTAATTTCAATTATTGGATCAACAAGACCAGTAGGTCTTATGATTTGTGTTGTAATTTCTCCGTGCGTTTTGTCAACTTCATAATCTGAAGGAGTAGCTGAAATATAAATAATTTGATTATCTATTTCTTCAAATTCTTCAAATTTTAAAGGTCTATTATCTAAAGCGGAAGGCAAACGAAAACCATAATCTACAAGATTTCTTTTTCTTTGATAATCACCTTTATACATTGCTTGTAGTTGTGGAACTGTCATATGGGACTCATCGATAAAGATAAGTGTGTCTTTAGGTAAATAATCAAAAAGTGTATAAGGTTTCTCGCCTTCTTTTCTATCATCCATATGTCTTGAATAGTTTTCTATTCCAGAGCAAAAACCAAATTCTTTTAATGAATCAATATCATTACGAACTCTGTCATTTAATCTTTGTTTTTCAACTAATTTATTTTCCTTGTCAAAATAAGATAATCTTTCTTCTAATTCTAATTCAATAGTTTTAACAGCTCTTTCAATTGTATCATTAGTTACTGTATAAGAGTTTGCTGGATAAATAACAAAATTTTTAACTTTTTTTGTAGTTTTTTTACTTAATTTTTCTTGATAGACTATATTTTCAATTTCATCATCAAAAAAATCAATTCTAATAGTTAATTCTTCAGTTCATACAGGAAAAAGTTCTACAACATCCCCTTTAGTTCTAAATTTTCCTGGTTCTAAATCAATATCAGTTCTTTCATAACCTATTTTTGCTAAAGTTCTAAATAAATCACTTCTATTTAATTTCATTCCTACTTCGATATAAAATAGATTAGATTGATATTCTTTTGGATCAAGTGCCCCGTAAATTGCAGCAACAGAAGAGACAACAATTGTGTCTCTTCTAGTTACTAATGCATTGATAGTGGACATTCTCATCGATTCTAAATCTCAGTTTGTTTTACTGGATTTTTCTGTATAAACATCTTTAGCTGGTAAGTAAGATTCTGGTCTATAGTAGTCAAAGTGAGAAACAAAATATTCTACTTTATTTTCTGGAAATAAACTTTTCATTTCTGAAAAGAGTTGCGAAGCTAAAGTTTTGTTATGTGATAAAATCAGAGCTGGTCTATTTGTTTCTTTGATAACATTAGCCATAGTAAAAGTCTTTCCACTACCAGTAACACCGAGTAATACTTGGTATTTCTTATTATTTTTTATTCCGTCGGAAAGTTCTTTAATTGCTTTTGGTTGATCGCCTTGAGGCTTATTTTTTGAAATTAAATTATACATATTATTAAATTATAATTGGAAAATAAAATAATAGTGTAAAATTTAAACTATGAAAAAAATATTTTTATCTATAAGTCCATTATTAGTTTTACCTATCGTCGCTGTTTCTTGTGGCGACAATAATGCAAATACCAAACAAGGAGAGAATCTTGTAAATAAGAAAAATGATAAAGGAGAATTTGTTAATGTTATATTTGATAAAGAACATAAAACCTTTACATTAGACTTGAGCAAAGAATCCATTACAACTATATACACAGGAGCTTTTGCTGGTGAAAAAAGTAGAGAAATTTTATTAAGTGAAACAATAAAAAAAGATGGTGTTGATAACCAAGTTATCGTTTCTTATCATCTTAAAAAAATTATTTTTCCTCCAACTTTAGAAATAATTGAAGATTCAGCTTTCACAAATAGAACATTACCAACATCAAAAATAGATTATGAGTTGCAAGAATTAGATTTTTCAAAAGCAACTATTTTACAAACAATAGGTAATTATGCATTTGAAACAAACAAAATAAAAGAAGTTATTTTATCAGATTCAGTTACTTATATTGGAAAGCAAGCATTTGCAAATAATCAAATTTCAAAATTTGTTATTTCAGAAAATTCTAATTTAAAATCAATAGGAATTTCAGCCTTTTTTAACAATGAAATTACTTCTTTAGATTTTAAATCAAATAAATTGGAGTTAATTTCAAAAGCAGCATTTGAAAGAAATAAAATAACATCAGTTCACTTTGTAGAACCATTATCAAAATTAATAATAAGTAAAGAAGCATTTAAATTAAATGATATAAAAACAAATAATATTAATGAAATTGATAAAGAAAAAGTAAGTATTGCTTCTGATGCATTTGACAAATCAAATTAGTTTTAAAAAATAAATTAAAAATATCAAACTTGTTAGTTTGATATTTTTGTTTTTATTTTTTGTCACCTTCTTTAAATATTTCAGAAGCAACACTCATTGTTTTAGCAACGTCACCTAAGTTAGGTGGTAAAATAATTTTAGTTGCTTGGCCGTTAGCTAGAACTCCAAGTTGTTCAATAGATTTTAAAGTAAGAATATTTTTTGTAATATTTGTTTGATTTAATAATTCAATTGCTTTTTGATCGGCTTCAGCTTTTAATACTTCAGCTGTTTTTTTAGCTTCAGCTTTTAGAATTTCTGATTGTTTATCAGCTTCAGCTTCAAGAATTTTAGCAGCTTTTTGCCCTTCAGCAAGAAGGATTTGAGAAGCTTTTTTTCCTTCTGCTTCAAGAATATTTGCTCTTTTTTCTCTTTCTGCTTTCATTTGTTTTTCCATTGCTGATTGAATTTCTTTAGGAGGGATAATATTCTTAATCTCTACTCTATGTACTTTAATTCCTCAAGAATCAGACGCTTCATCTAAAATTAATGTTAATTGAGAGTTGATAGTATCTCTTGAAATTAATGCTTCATCTAATTCTAATTCACCAAGTAGATTTCTTAGTGTTGTAGCACAAAGGTTTTCAATGGCTTTCATAGAATTTTCTGCTCCATAAACAAAGAGTTTAGGATCTGTAATTTCTAAAAAGACAACTGTGTCAACTCTTATTCCTGCATTATCTTTAGTAATAACATCTTGTTCTGGGAAATCTAAAACTTTTTCTTTAAAGTTTTCTCTTTTAACAATTCTGTCTACAAAAGGTAAAAGGAAATTTATTCCGTTTTTAAGTGTTTTGTTATATTTACCAAGTCTTTCGACTACAGCAAATTCAGATTGTGGAATAATTCTAATGCTTCTTATTAAAGTTATTATTAATAATATAATTATGGCAATAGCAAGAACAGAAACAACGATAATTCAAATCATACTAATTTTCCTTTTGAGTTGTTTTTTCTATGTAAAGGATATTTCCTTTTACAAATTTAACTTTTACTCAATTTCCTTTCTCTATTTTTCCTTGACCTTCAACTGAAATAGTTCTATAAAATTTACCATCAATTTTAATTTTTCCATAATTTTGAGTATCTTCTCCATATTCATAACTATCTTCAATTAAAATATTAGGTTTAGATTTAGTTAAACCTTGAATTCTTTCTACACCTATTTTGGTAGAATAAAGTCTATTTTTAAGTAATTTATATGTTGAAAAATAGATAATAATTCAAACAACAATAAAAGTAAGAATTTGAGCTATTATGCTTCAATAAACACCTTTAGTTGCTAAAGCGATAATTAATGAAGGGATAGCACTTATACTTGTTAATGCTGTTCAAATTCCATTAGTAGCTAGTTCTAAAATGATAAAACTTAATATTATCAATAATCAAATTACTATAAAAATAATTTTTATTACATCTTGTGGCATATTAAAATAATTTAATTACTTAACATTTCTTTTTAAGTTGTGGAAAGTTTTTTCTCCATCGTATTCAGCTGCTTCAGCTAATTCTTCTTCAATTGCTAATAATCTATTATATTTTGCAACTCTATCTGTTCTTGATAAAGAACCGGTTTTAATTTGACCTGCATTTACTGCAACTGCTAAATCAGCAATTGTTGTATCTTCTGATTCACCTGAACGGTGTGATACAACAGCTGTAAATCCTGCTTTATGTGCTAATTCAATTGTGTCAAGTGTTTCAGAAACTGAACCAATTTGATTTAATTTAATTAAAATTGAGTTAATTGAACCTTGTGCAATAGCTTCTGATAAAATAGAAGCATTTGTAACGGTTAAATCATCTCCCATTATTTGGTGAGTTGAGCCAAATTTTTGATTAAATTTTTTAAATCCTTCTCAGTCTGATTCTGCAAATCCGTCTTCTACAGAAATAATTGGATATTTTGCAAATAATTTTCCATAGTATTCTACTAATTCATCTGTTGTAAATTCAACTTTATCAGTTAAACTTGCAAATCCTTCTTTTTTAGTTTCGATAGCCGCTTTTAATTTTCCAAAAGTATATTTTTTAGTTTTTGAATCATATAATTCTGATGATGCAGCATCTAAAGCAATAGCAACAGCATTTTCACCTTTAGTTGCTGGTGTAAATCCTGCAACTTTAATAGCTTCAACTAAAAAGTCTAAAGCTTCTTCGTGTGATTTTAAGTTAGGAGCAAATCCACCTTCATCACCAACTTGTGTTCCGTGTCCTGCTTTTTTTAATAATTTAGCTAAGTTGTGGAAAACTTTATTAGCCATTTGTAAAGCTTCTCTTATTGTTTTGGCTCCTAATGGCATAACCATAAATTCTTGGAAATCAATTGTATTTGATGCGTGTTCTCCACCATTAATAACGTTTAACATTGGAACTGGTAATTTTCTTGCGTTTGTTCCCCCAATATATTTATATAAAGGAATTTCTAATTCATCTGCTGCAGCTCTAAGAACAGCTAAAGATACCCCAAGAATAGCATTAGCACCTAAATTTTTCTTAAATGGAGTACCATCCAATTTAATCATTGCTAAGTCTATTTTTCTTTGATCTGTAACTTCCATTCCTAAAACAACAGGAGCAATTTTTTCATTAACGTTTTTAACTGCTTGCATAACTCCTTTTCCACCAAATCAATTTGATGCAAAAGCGTTATCTTGATCTCTTAATTCTAAAGCTTCTCTTGTCCCTGTTGAAGCACCTGATGGAACAATGGCTGAACCAAAACCACCAAATTCTGTTTTAACTTCTACTTGAACAGTAGGATTACCTCTTGAATCTAACACTTCACGAGCGTGAATGCTTGTAATTTTTGACATTTTTCTCCTTAATAAAATTTTTTATATTTAATAAAAATTATACATTAAAAAGAAATAAAAATATTTATATTTATCTAAAAAAAAGAAAAAATCAAGAACAGATAAACAGTGAAAATTTGTTCTTGATTTTGATATTGAAAACGTAATGTAATTTTCAAAATGGATTTTCAATTTTTTTATATTTTTAATTATTAAGATTAGTTATTATAATAACACTTTAAAAGATTTAAAAACTTAGAAAGGAGACTAAAATATAATAGGGGGTATACACAAAATAATCTAATAACAAGAATATAACAATAATAAAAAAATAAATACAATAATTTTAAATTTAATAAATGAAAATATTTGGTTGATAACAACCATAAATAATTATATACCTAAAATAAATAATTTGTTAAAAAAAAATCATTTTTTTCAAAAAAACATAAAAAAATTTGAACTTTTTATTATTACTTCAGAAGTAAATTAATTAAAATATAGTTAAATTAAATAAAAAGTATTAAATAAAAATAGTTTTGCTCTATAAAAGAAATCAAAATATTTTGTAAGTTGTAAATTAGCAGATAAGATAATACCTAAAAAGTCAAGCAAATTATTTTTAGATATAAAAACTTTTATTAAAGTAATATTTTTGTTGGTTGAAATGATTAAAACTTAAAAGCAGTCCAAAAAAAGCAATTATTTTTTTATTATATTATAACCAAAAAAACATTGCAAAATGATATAATTTAAAAAGATTTAAATAAATTTAAGTCAAAAATTAAAAAAGGATCAAAAGTATTAAAAAAAATGAAAAAAATATTTTATTTATAACTGCAGTACCTGGTATATTAGTACCTATAACACTAACACAAACAAGCATTGCAACAAATGAAGAAAAAAGAGTTGAATATAATCCACAAGTAAATTGATGATGATTTTTAGGCCCTTTGGGGGGGTGCTATTGCAAATGTAGCAGAACTAAATAGAATAAATTCTGAAAATGAAAAATGAGAAAAAGAACACATAAAAGAGTTACAACTTAAAAAAGAAACTGCTTTTTCAAGACAAAATAATAGTAAGTTTTCTGATTATGATTTAATTTTAGAAAAAATGGATAATTCAGGAAATTGAATACAAGTAAGTAGTTCTATTTCTAGTGATTCAAATGATGAATTGATAGAATATGATGTTACAGAATCGTCTAATTTTAGACTAGTTATTAAAAAGTATAAATCTTCTTTATTTGAAAATTCAATTGAGGATAATTTAGCATTTACTTATGTGGTTAAAAAATAAAAGAAAAATATTAATTAGTTTAAGTTTTCCGATGACATTTTCATTATTTTCTTGTGCTCAGAAAGAAATAAAAGAATATATTGAGCAAATTAAAGTAAAATCAATTTATTTTGAAAATCTCATTAAGATTAAACAAGACCAACAAAATATAAAAGCAAATAATAGTTTTATTTTTGATCAATTTAGAGAAAAATTATTTGAAAGCAAAGAAAATAATTTTAACTTTTTAAATGAAAAAAAATTAATAATAAAAACTATTGATGATTTTGATGAAAAAATTGTTAGTAAAATTAATGAATTATATGATAAATTCAATATAAATAATAGATTAACCAAAGAACAAATTACAAAAATGTTTGAATAAGATTTTCTTAATGGAAATAAATTAGAAAATGAATTAACACAAAACAATTTAATTTTATTAGAAAATGAATCTTTATGATATACTAATGATTTTTTAAATTTTATAATTGATGAAAATACAGTTGATAAGTTTAATATCTTAGAAATATCAGTTTTAAATTTGCCTGGAATTGATAGTGGAGAAACTACGAGAAAAACATCATTAGTTTCACAAAAGAAAAGGTTTACATTAATTAAAACAGAAAAAAATAAAGAAATTGTATTTTCTAAAACAAATAAAGAAGAAAACGAAAAAATTTTACTTAATTTATATAAAGAGTTTCAATACAAAGAGAATTTTTTTATTAAAAATGATTTATTTAAAGATTATTGACCTTTAATATTTCAAAAACAAAAAGAGCAAAATATTTTTACATCAGATGTTTTAATTTTTAAAAATAATTCACTTAATTCAAATAATCTTTTATTTAATGATGACATACACATTATCAATAACAAAGAAGAATTTAAAAATAAAATTATTCCTTCTATTAAGGAATTTTACACAGAAGAGAATAGCAAAACTAAAAAAAGCGAAAATGATATTTTAACAGAATTTGAAAAGATTTTTTTCAAAGATAAAACATTTGATCAAATTTTTGAAAATAATAGCATTGTTATTCATAGAACACTAGAATATAAAACTAATTATAATTATTTAAAACAATCAGTATTAATTAAATCTAAAATTGATGAAGAAAATAAAGTTATTGATTTTTCATTAATTAATGATTCGGATTTTAACTATAATTTAAATGAAAGCTATAATTTATCCAACAGTAAAATTCAATACAATTTCTCTATTGTTCCAAAAAAATATAAAATTAACATTGTAAAAAATTTATCTTTTAAAACAATTAATGAATTATTGAAAAATAATTAATTTTATGTTTTTTGGTTTGTTTTTTCATAAAGTTTTTTAGCAGTTTCTAATTTTTTAGTCATAAAAAAATTTCTCCTTATCCCGAGTTTCCCAGTCAACACTAAAAAGCAGAAAATCAACCATTTTTTTGG
>NZ_JBTGVD010000002.1:0-52180 GCF_054343395.1 Mycoplasma sp. CB776 | reverse complement strand
TGTCCCATACTTTAAATTTTACTTTAAAGTGGTGCACTTGATCTTACAATTAAGCGAACACTTATTTTAGTGTTCTTGATTTTATTATATTTCATTTAAATTTATTATTTTATTAAATTTATTTAATTGTTTTGAATCTAAATGATGTGATACGTAAATTAAAGTTTTATTGCTATCTAAAAATTTATCTAAAATTTGCTGTGCTAATTCTTTATTTAAATTAGATAATGATTCATCTAAAATAATAAAATCTTTATTAAAGTAAATCAATCTAGAAAGTGCAAGTCTTTGTTTTTGTCCTAAAGATAAAGATGTAAAACTATCAAAATCACTAGAAAATGCGTTTTGTTCTAATTCTTTATTTAAGTCTACAAATTCTAATGCTTCTTTTATTTTTTGTTCATCATTTTCAAGCAAGGAAACATTTTCAGAAACATTTTTGTCAAAAACAAAATTTTGATTATCTAAGTAAGAAATAGCATTTTTTATACTTTTATCGTTGAATGTTTTTATATCTTGGTTGTTAATAAGAACTTGTCCTTGATAATTATCTAAATCATTTAATAAAACACTAAGCAGTGTTGATTTACCAGAACCAGAAGCACCAATTAATGCGTATTTTTGCCCTTTAGAAAAGGTTTGATTGAAATCTTTAAAAATTACTTTATTATCAAAACTTAAATTTAAATTTTTAATTTCTATTTGCTCTATTGAATCAAGTTTTAACTGATTTTCTTCTTTTTCAAGATTTGTTTCTAAAAGTTTATAAATTTCTTTTGAAGCAACAAATTTTTTAAATTCAGAAATAAAATCTAGAAATTCAGTTTTAGAATTTTCAATAACTTTTTTAAAAATATAAATCATCCCTATACTTACAGAAGAATCGTTTTTAAAATACATAAATACCAAAATAATTATTCCTATTATTTCACCTGCTTCCACAACTAATTGTGAAAGACTATTATTAAAAATATTAAATCTTTCTTTTTTATAAGTTTTTAAATAATAATCTAAAATTTCTTTTTCTATAAAGGAATAAAGCATATTTTCTTTATTAGCATAATATAAAACAGTATATCTATCTATTCAATAAGTAAGTTTAGAAGAGAGTTGATTAAAAGAAATTTGTTTTTGTTCTGTATATATTTTTGCTTTTTTAACTGAAATTAAATTTGGAATAGTACTTAAAGTAAAAATTGCTAAAACTATTAATAAAATTACTCAATTAGTTATTCCAAAAAATAAGAAAATAAATAGTAAATTCACTAATATTGCAGTTAATTGTGCTAAAGGAATGATGGATTGAGATGTAATTGCACTACCATTATTTATAATTGAATTAAAAGCTAAATCTGGACTATATTTTTTCATCCCTTTTGCATTAGTATTTAAAAAATCACTATAAAAGTTTTTAGAAATACTTTTTGCAACATAAAGCAAAAGCTTATTATAAAAAGTAAAGTAAAAATAATTACTTACAAATAAAACCACATTTGCTAAAATTAATATTATTATTAAAATACCAAAAGTTAAAAAAGGATCATTTTTAATAAATGATAAGGTTTTTAAAACACTATCAATTGCATAACCTTCAATAATTGAGAGAACCATTTCTATAACACTTATTAAAATAGAACAAATTAGAAAAACAGAAAAAGTAAATTTCATATTTTTTAATGTTTTATTCATTTTCATCTCCTTTTAGTTCTATAACGTGATCATAAAATTCTGGATTTTTAAGATGATGTGTACAATTTATAAATAGTAAATTGGGATTATTTTTGAAAATATTTTCTAAAATTATTTTTGCATTTTTCTCATCAATATTAGACATTGCTTCATCTAAAATTAATAAATCTGGATTTTTAAAGAAATATCTTGCAATGTTAATTCTTTGCTTCTCTCCTACTGATAATTCATCATCTTGTTTAAGTTCTCTATTTAAATCTAAATTTTCTAAATTTACTTTTAATAATGCTTGTTGAACTTTTTGCTCTTGATTCTCTTCTCAAAGAGAAATATTATTATAAATAGAATCAAAAAACAATTCTTCTCTATTAGATAAAAATATTAAATTTTCTTTTAAATTATTTATATTAATTTCTCTTAAATCTTTTCCATTTATACGGATATTTCCTTTATAATCATCAATTTGTTTTAATAAAATATTTAACAAAGTAGATTTTCCTGATCCTGATTTTCCTATAAGGGCATATTTTTTACCTTTTTCAAAAGTAAAATTAAAATTTTTGAAAATTTCTTTTTCTTCATAGTTAAAATCAAGAGATTCTACTTCAATTTTATCTATATTTTGTTTTACGATATTTTCTTTAGTAATTTCTTTTGCACCCGTAAATTCTTTAATATATTCTTTGTAAGTTCCAAAATATTGAAGTAACATAATTATTTCTCTAAAATTATGAGCAAATCCCATAAAGAAAGAAGGTATAACAAAAATTGTTCCCACAGGTTCATTTAGATAAAAAATAAAATATCCTGCTATAAAAAGCAATAATATTGATGAAATAATTTGAAAAAAACTATTAATTAGTTCAAGCAAAATTACTTTAGATTTTTTAGTATTTATTTCTTTTATTCAATTATTCAAAATTGAATTAACCAATTGAATAATTTTTTCTTCTTTATTTAAATAATATAAAATTTTAAAACCATTGAAAACTGTCTGTAAAGAAGAAATAAGATTTTCTTGATTTACAATATATTTTTCATTTATCTTACCAGCTAAAATACTTAAAAATAAAGGAATTATAAAGGCTAAAATTAAAACTGCAATTCCTATTAAAGCAAGTTTTCAACTTATAAAAAACATAATGATTAAAACTACAATATTAGTTAAAGTTTTTAAAAAACCTTCTAAGGAATGTTCAAAAACTAAACTAGTAATTTCAGGAATTCTTTCTTTAATTCAAATTAAATATTTTCCTTCTTTATTTTTCTCTATTTCATAATTAGAAATAGAAGAAATTTTTGTAATAGCATCTTTTGTTAATGTTTGATTTATTTTCATATTTAATTTATTTTTTAAAAATAAATAACAAAACGTTGAAATTACAAATAAAGATGATAAAACTGCATTTGCAATAATAAATTTATTATATTCTTCCCAATTTCTTTGTTCTATTGCATCTATTAAATTTACCAAATATAAAACTAATAGAGATGAACTTAATATAGTAAATAAATAAAAAATTGTAAAAAATATGATAATTCATTTATTGCTAAAATATTTTTTCATACAATAATTTCCTTTCTTTTTTTGACAAAAAATTACTTTTTCAAGTAATTATTTATTTTTAAATATAACAATTATTAAAAAATTAATTTACTTGAAAAATGAAAAAATAATTACTAATACTTATAGTAATAATATTTTTAATTTTCTTAATAAAAATATTTCTTTTCATTTTTCCCTCTTTTTGTCTAATTTAATTTTAACACAAAAAGAAAAATTTTTACCAGCTTAACCGATATGTGGTTTTTTTACATAAATCGATTGAATTTCGAGCAAATTTTCTTCTAGTTTAAATAATTTTTGATAATCAAAGAAATTATTTATTACATCTAAATAATCGATTGCTCAGTTTTGATTTCTTTCAACCACTTCTATATCTGAAAGGATTTTTCCTTTTTGAACAAATGCTTTATAAGAAGATTTGCCACGAGCATCAATATATGCAATTTCTTTATTTTTTGTATGTAAAGAAACTAAATTAAAACTAGAAGTTGTGTAAATATTAATGTTACTTAATTGTGCAATGGTACGACAAAAAACTAAAGCTATTCTGCTTCCTGTAAATGTTCCTGGACCTAAATTAATGTAAAAACTATTAATATTTTGTAAGCTAAAATTGTTTCTTTCTAAAAGGTTTTTAAAAACTAAAGGTAATTTTTCTGATTTTTCTTTTAATTCAGTTTCTAAAACATAATTAATAAGTTTATATTGAGAATCAAAAAGAGCCACAACTAAATCATTTAACGTTGTATCTATAAAAATTTTCATTTTAATCCTCCGTATTTATAGTAATTTCATAAATTCTTTCATTGTTTGAAAATTTTATATCAATAGCAATAAAATTTTCATAATCTAAATTTAAATTTTTAGATCATTCGATTATAACTTTTTTATCTTCAAAATAATCTTCAAATTCTTCTAAATCACCTAACAAATTATAAGCATCGATATGTATTAAGTTAGAATATACTTTCATTTTGTTAAAAGTAGGAGAAACTACATTTTCTTTAATACCTAACTTTTTTGCAATTAATTTTGTCAAAGTTGTTTTTCCTGCTCCTAAATCTCCATTTAAATATAAATATTTTCAATTAAATTGAAAAATGTAGTTAACTATATCTTCTAAATTTTCTTCTTTTTTTATAAAAATTATTTTATCTTTCATATTTATATAATTTTATTACATTTTAGTATAATACAATTATGAAAAACAAATTATTTTTTTTAAAAAGTGACTATTTTCTAACTATTTTGGACAATATAGTTGCTACTAGAGAAAATATGAAAGGTATTAAAGACGAACATCAACAAAAAGTTAAAATAACTAAGATAATATATTTTTCAGTGATTTTCTTCTTTTCTATTCTTTCAATTTTCAGTACCACAATTTTAGCACTTTACTTAAATAATAATGATTCTTCAGGAATCAAACATTTAGTAGGGTTTATGGAGGTATTCACATTCTTTTTAATGATATTTGACTATCTTTTGTGAATGTGAAGCGCTCCTGTTAGAAATGTAAAAAAACATAAATATCCAAGAATTTTCTTTGTATTTTCTGTCTTATCTTTTAATTTAATATTATCAATATTACCTTCATTATATTCTATTGATTTATTAACACCAACAGAACTAAATATTTCTTGAATAACATTATTAAAAAGTTTTAAATTTTTAAGAATGATTAGAATAATTTTATTATTAAATTTATTTTCATCATTTTCTTCATTATTTTCTGTTTTTAAAACACAAAAAACAATTTTAACCAATATTTTTGTTTTTATAATAATTGTTATTTTACTCTTCTCTTTAATTATTTTAGATGCAGAGTTAGATTATATTAAAAACAATAAAATACCAGAAGAATATTTAGGCAGTTATGTAAATACGTTTCCTAAAGCTATTTATTTTACTACCATTACTTTAACCACTATTGGATATGGAGATATAACCCCTCATTCTGATATTGCTAGAAGTTTAGTAGTAATTATGTCAATTATAGGTATAGCTATCTTTGCAATCCCTTCCGGGGTTATTGCAGGAGCATTTTTATCAAAAGTGCAAACTAAAATTGAAAAAAAAGAAAAACATAAAAATACCAAAAATACAGAAAAACAAAACAAAAACGAATCAAATAACCAAAATAGTGATAAATAATTATTTGAACATAAACAAAGAAAAACACAAGTTTAGATAACTTGTGTTTTTAGTAAGCTTTTGCAAAAAGAACATATCTTTTTGAAGGTTTTTGTGAAAACATACATAATCCTTCATCAACTGGTTTTAAATATTTAAATGGAATACATCTAGAAGTAGCACCAGTTTCTTTTTGAATCATTTCTTCTTCTTTTTCATCACCATTAAATGCAGTAATAACAAATTTATTTTTAGCAATTTCTTTTTTGAAATCTTCATAGTTATTTACAACTACTGTATTGTCTTCAAGTCTTTTTTTAGCTCTTTGATACATACTATCTTGAATTTCAATTAATTTGTCTTCAAGATAATCTCTTAAAATAGAAATTTTTACTTTTTCTTTTTGTAATGTATCTCTTCTAACTACTGTAACTACACCTTCTTCAACATCTTTAGGTCCCACTTCCACTCTGATAGGAACTCCTTGAATTTCTGAATTAGCTGCTTTATATCCTGGTTGATTATCGCTTCTATCTACTCTAACTTTTAGTTTTTTAGCTAGTCATTTTTCTAGTTGATTTACTGTTTTTGACACTTGTGGGTTTTTATTTGCAAAAAGTTCGAGAATATCAACTTGAATTGGAGCTATTCTTGGTGGAATTACAATTCCAGAATCATCTCCGTGAGTCATAATTAAAGCACCTAATAATCTTGTAGATAAACCTCAAGATGTTTGATAAGCAAATTCATCTTTATTATCTTTATTTGTAAAAATAATTTTGAAAGCACGTGAAAAATTTTGAGCTAAATAATGGGAAGTTCCTGATTGAAGTGCTTTTCCATCCTTCATCATAGCTTCAATTGTATAAGTAGAACAAGCACCTGCAAATTTTTCTCTTGGTGTTTTTTTACCAACAACTGTAGGAATAGCTAAATATTTTTTTAAAAATCTTTCATAAAGTTTAATCATGTCTCTTGTGAATTTTCTAGCTTCCATAGCATCGGAGTGAACTGTATGTCCTTCTTGTCATAAAAATTCACTAGTTCTTAAAAAAGGATTTGTTGTTTTTTCTCATCTCATAACTGAAGTTCATTGGTTATAAATCAAAGGCATATCCTTATAAGATTCAATATTTTTTTTAAACAAATCAGCAAATAAAACTTCACTAGTAGGTCTAATATACAGGTTATTGTGTAATTTTTTATCACCAATATGTGTTACAGTAACAAGTTCAGGAGCAAAACCTGCCACATGCTCTTTTTCTGTATTAATAAAGAAATCAGGAATTAACATTGGTAAATAAACATTTTGAATTCCTTTTTCTTTAAATAATTTATTCATTTCTGTTTGAATATTTTCTCAAATAGCATAAGAATTAGGTTTAAAAATAATAGTTCCTTTTACAGGACCATATTCTATTAATTCTCCGTTTTTTATAACATCCACATATCACTGTGCAAAGTTTTCTTTTCAAGGTGTAATTTTATCAAGCTTTTTCATATGTATAATTTTATATTTTTTTGGTAAAAAACAAAATAAAAAATTGTTTTTTTAATATTATTTTAACTTTTTGAAAAAAGGTATTCATTAAATAAAAAAATCAACCATTATGATTTTGGTTGAATTTTTGTTTTTAAATTATTTACTTTTTGTTTGAGATTTAAAAATATAATTGTAAATTTCTTGATAGTTAGAAACTGGGTGGAAAGTAATATTTTCTTTAACTTCTTCAGCTAAATCAACAATGTTTTTTTCATTATCTTTAGGAATGAAAATAGTTTTAATACCAAATTTATATGCTGCAAGAGTTTTTTCTTTTAAACCACCAATTGCTAATACTTTTCCTCTTAATGTTATCTCTCCAGTCATTCCTATTGTTGGAGAAACAGGTTTTTTAGCTAAAGCAGAAATAATTGCGGTAGTGAAAGTTACACCGGCAGAAGGTCCGTCTTTTGGAACCGCACCTTCAGGAACGTGAATGTGAATTTGATTATTTTCAAAATCAAAATCAATACCAAATTCTTTAGCATTTGCACGAACATAACTAATAGCTATTTCTGCAGATTCTCTCATAACATCTTTTAATTGACCAGTTAATTTAATTTCAGCTTTGGTAGAAGGAACGGTATTAACTTCAATTGATAATGTTGAACCACCATAAGCAGTGTAAGCTAGTCCATTAACTATCCCTATTTGTGGTTTAGTTTCGTTTATATCATCTGAGAATTTTTCAATTCCAAGCATATCTGTTACAACTTTTTTATCAACTATAAAATCTTTGTCTTTGCTAATTTCGTTTTTTAATAGTTTAACGATAATTTTTCTAGCAATTTTATCTAAATTTCTTTTTAAATCCCTTACTCCCGCTTCTCTTGTATAAGATTTAATAATGTATTCAATTGTTTCTAAATCAATATTAAAGTATTTTTTATCTAATTGAGTTTCGCTTAAAACTTTATCTAATAAATGATTTTTAGCAATTTCTTTTTTTTCTAATAAAGTATAGGAAGATAATTCAATAATTTCCATTCTATCTGCAAGAGCTTCGGGAATACCATCAAAGTAATTTGCTGTTGCAATAAAAATAACTTTAGATAAATCATATTCTGTTTCTAAATAATGATCTTGGAAAAATTTATTTTGCTCTGGATCTAAAACTTCTAGCATTGCTGATGCAGGATCTCCTCTAAAATCTGAAGACATTTTATCAATTTCATCTAACAAGATAACCGGGTTAGAAACACCTGCTTTTTTAATTGCATTAATTATTTTTCCTGGCATAGCTCCAACATAAGTTCTTCTATGTCCTCTAATTTCTGATTCATCTCTAACTCCACCAAGAGAAATTTTTATCATTTTTCTCCCAATGGCGTCAGAAATAGATTGAGCAATAGAAGTTTTTCCTGTTCCAGGAGGACCAACTAAAGTTAAAATAGGCATATTATTATTTAATTTATTAGAATGTTTATCAAATAAACTTAAATCTAAAGCAGCATTTTCTGTTGGCAATGGCTTAATAATATTTAATTTTTTCTCATCATTTTTGTTTTTTATGTTTGTTAAAACAGCAAGAAATTCTAAAATTCTTTCTTTAACATCTTTTAAACCAAAGTGTTTTTTTGCTAATTCCTTGGATGCTTGTTCTATGTCTAAATGATCAATTTTTACTTTTCTTCAAGGTAAATTATAAATTAAATCTAAATAATTTTTAGTTACATTGGCTTCAGGAGAGCTAGACAACATTCCTTTTAATTTTCTTGTTTCATTTTTAATTATTTCTCTTACTTCTAAAGGAAATTTATTTTCATCATCTTTTTTAAATAGTTCTTTTTCATTTTTTTCTTCTTGTGAATCTTCATCACCCAATGTTTGACGAATTGCTCTCATTTTTTCTCTTAAAATAAATTCTTTTTGTTGTTTATCAAGAGTTTTTTTCATTTTATTTTCTATTTCATTAACAATTGCTCTTTCTTGAATCAAACTATTAATAAAATCTGCCATTGCTGCTAATCTTTGTAAATTATCTGTTGCAAAAATTAAACGTTTTTTATATTCTTTTGGTAAATCTACTTCTTCAGCAATTGCTAAAAGTGGAAAAATAATTTCATTTTCATCCATTAAATTTTTTAATGAAAAAAGTGGTTCAAAAAATTCTTTAATTGGTTTTAAAAAAGAATGATTTGAAAATTCTTCTTCCATTTTTCTAATACCAGCTTTTACAGCACCAAGACTAGAAGAATTAAACTTTATAAATTCTGCATCAACATCTTGACCAATAATTCTACTAAAACTTTTATCTACCGGAGAAAAAGAATTAATTTTAACCTTTTGAGCTGTTGGCAACATATTTAATTCAACAAAAGTTTTCATTTCTCTTTTTATATCAATTATTCTTCAAACTATACCAACTTTTTCTTCATCAGGAATTACTTCCATATTCATTGTAGAGTCGATTCATAAATCAAAATGAGAAATAACCACAGGAAAACCTTCACTTAAATCGTTATTTTCCCCGTATTTTTCCCTTTCTTTTCATAAAAATTTAAATTCTTGTTCATCTAGTCTAATTACTTTTTTAGTAAAAAGAAAGACTTCATCGAAATTTAATAATAACATTTTGTTTTTTGTTTTATTTTGCATATCTCCCCTTTGCTTAATTTAATTATTCAATTATACAATAAATAAAATTATATAATAAAAATTAGCACTCTCCAATAAAAAGTGCTAATTTTTTTAAAATCTATTTTATTCTTTTCATTTTAATGAATTAAGTGCTGCTTTTAGTGCTGCAACTTTTTGGTCATCAGAAAGTCCGTAGTATCCTTCTGCAAGTCCTTCTTCAAATCCACCATATGAAGCATTACCACCAATTAAAACATATCCTTCTGCTCAAGTTTCATTTTCGTGAGTTACTTTGCCATCTTTTTTTGTGTATTTAATTCCTTTTGTATTAACATCAAAGTTACCAAATAATTTTTTTGTTGTTTCTAATACGGTTTTTCTATCTTCATTAGATTTTTTAGCTGATGCTATGTCGTTGAAATCATCAAAGTTATCTCCAACTCTCATAACAACTTTAAAGGAAACAGCAGTTGCTCCTGATTGTTCAGCACTTAAGTCAAATTTTTTATCAGAACTTACTAAATTCATTCTTGCTTCTTTAGCAGATTTTACCCTTTTTCCATTAGCATCTTTTTGAATGTGATCTCATGGTTTGTCTTTGGTTAAATCAACTCCTTGCATTCATCAAATTCATTTTGGCATGTATTTTGCTTCTAATCCTTCAGCTACTAAATTTGCTTTTGTAGGTTCTAGTTGATTTTCTTGTTCTCTATTTGAGTTGAACATAACAACTCCACCTTTTGATCATACGTGTTTAATAAATTCAATAGCTCCTGCTATTTTTTTAGCTTTTTTATCTTGAACAAATTGATTTCATGAATCTGCATTAAATGTTTGTTTATGTAACACTAAGTAATTTTGGTAAGCATAGTTATTTAAAACTGTTTCATCTAAATCCATAAATACAACTGGAATAGATTTTCCTTCTGTTGTATTTGTAACAGTTACATGTTCTCCATTTGTTTTTACTTTATCAAGTTCAAAAACACTTGTTTGTCCTTCTACTAAAGTATCAAATTGTTTCATTGCTGATTGGTATAAAGTGTATGCCATAGCATCTTTTTCTGCTGAAACTGAATTTCAAACATTAGCTAATCATCTTTGATTATCTAAAATGTTTTTATCTTCTGAATTTTGGTTAGTTGAAGTTTGATTTGTTGTTTTTTCACCACAAGAAATAACAGTTGCAAAAGCGATTGCTGGTGTTAACACTAGACTTGATTTAATTAAAATATTCTTTAATTTCATTTTTCTCCTTAAAAATATTAATTTTTGATTACATATAAAATTATAGAAAAATATGAATAATTTTTATAAAATAAAATCAAAAAGTTGCATTTTTTATGAATTTTTATGGAAAAATTCATTTTATGCCCTTTTAGTTAATTAAATTTTGAGTCCGTTTCAATAAAAAAACATCATATTTTGTTTTTTAAATATGATGTTTTTGTTTTCTGTGATTTTTATAATAAGTTTCTAAAAATACAATAATTCCAAAGGTTAATATTGAAGAAAGAAGGTAATTAGCTAAATTAAATGGAATAAAAGTAATTAAAGAAACTGTAAAATATTCAGTTAAATATTCTTTATAACTCATTTTTAAACCATATAAATAAAAATATGGTCAATTAAAAACAAAAATATTTAATGTGGTAATTACAATAGTTGTAACTATAATAGATAAAACTAAAGATAAAACAATAAACCAGTTTTTATTTTTAATTATTTTTTCAAAAAGTTTTTTAAACAAGAAAAAACTAAATATAAAGATCAAGTTTGCTACTAATAAAATAAAATGTCCCAAATAACCCGTTGCATCTATATTTAATTGAATTACTGGTCCTAAAAGAAATCTTATTAATAAAGCAATTAAAGTATATCTATAACGCAAAAAGAACGCGATTGGAAATATAAAGATAATTGATAGGTCAATTTTTAAACCAAAATCCCCAAGTGGTCACGCTATATATTTACTTAGAAAAAGAGCTATTAAAGATAAACAAAGAAAAATAGCTGTAAATACAATTGAAAACACAACTCTTTCTTTGGAGTAAGAAAAGTTTTTATGCATTTAATAAATAACTTAATCCAATAAGTGCTGAATTGTCCTTTAATTTATCAAATTTAAACTTAACTTGTTTAAATTGTTGTTTATCACAAAGTGTTTTTGCCATTTTAATAGCTTCTTTTACAAAGAAACTGTTTTTGTGAGTTACTGAACCTCCAAAAACAATTAAATTCGGAGCTAAAATCCCTATAAATATAGCAATAGTTTTAGCTAAAGTTATAACAGATTCATTATAAACTCTTTCAAAAGTTTCATCTTTGTTGTAATTTTCTAAAACTTCTTTTGCATCTACTTTTTTATCTTTTAATTGACTAGCTCTTAGTGCAAAACCTGTTCCAGAAACAAATAGTTCTGCAGCATATTTAGATAAATGAAATGTGCTAAAAAGTGGTTCTCCAAGAGGAATTCTAGCAATTTCTTGTCCTAAATGATTTACTCCAGTGTAAATTTGGTTGTTAATAACTAATCCTGCACCAAATCCTGTAGAAATGGTAAAAAATTGAGTTATATCTTCTTTATTTTGATTATAAAAATGATGGTTAGCTAAAGCCATAGCATTAGCGTCATTTTCAAAAACAATTTTTTCTAATTTAGTGTTATTTAAAAGGTATTCTTTAACATTTAAATTTTTTCAACCTTTTAAATTAGGAGTGTTAAAGATGATACCATCTTTGTAGTTAGCAGGCCCTGGAATGCAAACTGCTAATTTATTAATTTCATATGTATTGATAAGTTTAACTATTTTATCAAGTGTTTCTTGTCAGTTAGTTGTGTTTGTTTGAAATTTAATTTTTTTTGTAATTTTGTGTTCTTTTATTAAAGCGAAACGAACATTAGTTCCGCCAATATCAACTGTTGCAAATTTATTCATTATTTTGTACCGAAAATCCTATCTCCTGCATCTCCAAGACCAGGTAATATATATTTTTTATCATTTAATTTTTCGTCTTTTGCTGCTAAAAAGATTTTAACATCTGGATGTTTAGAAGAAACATGATTAATTCCTTCTTGCACACCAACAAGACAAACTAAATTTATATTTTTAAATCCATCAGCTTTTAATCTACTAATAGAATCTACTGCTGATGTTCCAGTGGCAAGCATTGGATCTACCACTAAAATTAAAGAATCTTTAGAAACATTAGGTATTTTATAAAAGTATTCATGAACTTCAAAAGTTTTTTCATCTCTATAAACTCCAATATGTCCAACTCTTGATGTTGGAACAAGTGATAAAATTCCTTCTACCATCCCAAGACCAGCTCTTAAAATTGGTACTATGACAATTTCTTGTTCCATTTTTTGTCCAATGGTTTCCACTCCCACTGCTGTTTTAACTTTACAATCGACAGTTTTATAATCTCTTAAAATTTCATACACCATTAATGTTGAAATTTCTTTTAGTAATTCCCTAAATAAATGGTGTGTTGTGTTTTCGTCTCTCATTATTGTTAATTTTGTAGTAATTAGGGGGTGATTTAAAACTTTTACCATTTATATTTCTCCTTTATTTTTCTGTATATTTGGTTTTTTAATAGTTATTATTTTTATCTAAAGCTATTCCTTGCATAATTTGAACACCTGATGATGTTCCAAATCTTGTAGCACCAAGATCATACATTTTTTTCAAGTCTTCTAGACTTTTTACTCCACCGGCTGCTTTGATTTCAATTTTGTCTCCTACAACTTCTTTCATAATTTTAATATCTTCTTCTGAAGCACCTCTATATGAAAAACCTGTTGAAGTTTTAACAAATTCTGCTCCGGAAGCTAAAACTATTTCTGTTGCTTTTTTGATTTCGTCCTTAGTTAATAAAGCGGTTTCTACAATGACTTTTAAAATTTTAGAACCGATTTCTTTTTTAACTGCTTTAATATCGTTTAAAACAAATTCATATTGTTCGTCTTTTAATTTCCCGATATTAATAACCATATCAATTTCATCAGCTCCGTGGTTAACAGCGAGTTTTGCTTCTTGTGCTTTTGCTTGTGTAATCATTGCACCTAAAGGGAAACCAACCACTGCTGTGATTCCTACTTCAGAATTTTCTAATTTTTCTTTTACATATTTTACTCATGATGAGTTTACACAAACTGTTTTAAAACCGTATTCTTTTGCTTCAGCAACAAGTTTATTAATTTCTTTTGTTGTTCCTTCTGGTTTTAAATAAGTGTGATCAATTAATTTTGCTCAATTCATTTTTACTCCATTTTTTCTAAAATTATTTTATTTTCTACTGTTTGAGAATTTATTTTATATGAATCTTTTAATTCTTGAACTAATTCTTCATTTATTGGATTTGAAGAATATAGTGTGAATAAAAGATCGTTTTTATTAACTTTGTCATTTGTTTTTTTGTTAATTTGTATTCCAGCTTCAAAATCGATTGAATCTTCTTTTGTTTCTCTTCCTGCTCCAAGTTTTGAAGCAACAATACCAAAATCTAATGCGGAAGTGATTTCCATATATCCATCTTTTTGGGCAAATACTTCTAATTTGTATTTTGGATTTCAAAAATCAGCAGCTTTCAATTTATCAACATCTCCGCCTTGGAATTTTACAAATTCATAAAATTTATCAAGTGCTTTACCGTTGTGAACTACTTCTTCAATCATTTTTAAAGCTTCTTGTTCATCATTTGTAACTTTTGCTTGTTTTAGAATTGTAGAACAAGCAGAATAACATAGTTCAACAAAATCTTTTGGTCCATTACCTTTTAAAGTTTCAATAGCTTCTAAAACTTCATTTTTATTTCCAATAGCTTTTCCCATTGGTCTAGACATATTAGTTATTTCTACTCTAACATCTCTATTAAGTTGTTTTCCTATAGTAATCATTTGTTCGGATAATTTTTTTGCTTCTTCTAAATTACTCATAAAAGCACCATTTCCACATTTTACATCTAAAAGAATTGCATCTGAACCAGTTGCTAGTTTTTTAGACATAATTGAAGATGCAATAAGTGGAATTGATGATACATTTCCCGTAACATCTCTTAAAGCATAAAGTTTTTTATCAGCAGGAACTAAGTCATTGCTCTGTCCTATAACTGCAATTTTGATTTTATTTACTTGATTGATAAATTGTTCTTCAGTTAACTCAACTCCAAAACCTGGAATTGATTCTAACTTATCAATAGTTCCACCTGTATGTCCAAGTCCACGACCTGACATTTTAGCAACCGGAACACCTAAAGCTGCTATAATTGGACCTACTACTAAAGTTGTTTTATCACCAACACCACCAGTTGAATGCTTATCAACTTTTATTCCGTGAATTGAAGATAAATCAATTATTTTTCCTGATTTCATCATTTCTAAAGTAAATTTACCAATTTCTTTAGGTGTCATTCCTTTAAATAAAATTGTTGTTAGAAAGGAAGACATTTGATAATCTTTAATTTCTCCACTTACATAATTATGAATAATAAATTCAATTTCTTTATCTGTAAGTTCAAAACCTTCTCTTTTTTTTATTATTAAATCAACTATTCTCATTTTTTTCTCACTTTTCTTTTTTTAAAATAGACCAACCTAAAAGTTAGTCTATTTTTGTTTTATGCAAGTTCTAAAGCAATTTCCATCATTTGTAAAAATTTAGTTTCACGTTCTTCTGATGAAGTTTCTTCTTTTGTAATTAAATTATCTGAAATGGTTAATAAACAAGCAGCTTCTTTATTTAATTTTTTAGCATTTGCAAATAAAGCAAATGATTCCATTTCAACAGCAACTGCTTTTGTTAATTCAATTGTCTTATTTAATGGTCTAGAAGAGTAGAAAACATCAGATGAGTGAACTCTTCCTACATGTAAATTAATTCCTAATTTTAAAGCATTTTCTAATAATTGTGCATTTAATTTTTTAGATGGTTCTAATAAATGTGTATTTTCTCCAAGCACAAGTTGTGAAAATGCGTGTGAATCTGAATAAGCACTATCAGCTAATAAAACATCGTATAATTTTAAATCTGCTGTATAAGCTCCTGCAGAACCTATTCTTACAATTCTATCTACATCATAAAATTTAAATAATTCATATGAGTAAATTCCAATTGATGGGACTCCCATTCCTGATGCAGCGATTGTAATTGGTTTTCCTTTGTATAATCCAGTGTACATAAACATATTTCTAACTGTATTTACAAGTTCAACATTTGTTAAAAATTTTTCAGCAATAAATTTTGCTCTTAATGGATCTCCAGGCATTAAAACTGTTTTAGCAATTTTCCCTGGTTTTGCATTAATATGTGGGGTCATTTTTTCTCCTTAATTTAACTAATTTATTATTACTATTATACAATAAAGTTATCTAAAAGTTTTTAAATTTATCTAAAAAGAAATATAAAATAAATAAAAAACTTCTTGGGAAAAAGAAGTTTAATTTATATTATTTTTTTAGAATTTTTGTCATTTCTTTCACATATAAAAATCCAGAAAATAAAGAGAAAATAAGTGCTATAAAAAGCGGGATATTTACAACTCAGTAGATTCAAACTCAGTTTGTATTATTAATAAAAAATGGTGTTATTCAGAAAAGGAAAGGAATAGCAAAGCTTTGAATAAAGGTTTTTCATTTTCCTCAAATAGAAGCACTAATATTTAAATTATTTTTTGCTGCTAAATTTCTACATCCATCCACAACAATATCTCTAACAATGAAAACAATTACTACTCAAATTTCTGTAAAATTAAATAGTCCTAAAAATATTAATGCAGTTGTTGTGATAACTTTATCTGCAATTGGATCAAATAGTTTTCCAAAATTGCTAACTACATTTCATTTTCTTGCTAAATATCCGTCTAAAAAGTCTGTAAACATTGCAAGCAAGAAGATGATAACAGAAACTGCTAAAAGATGAAAATTAATAAAACTATCTTTAAAGGCATATTTATAATGTGCATTATTGTAATAAATGACTAAAAGAATAACAAAAGGAATTCATAAAATCATTCTAAAAATAGTTAAATAATTGGGAATATTTTTCTTTTTAGACATTTGATAAAACCTCTTGCTTAAATTGTTCTTTTTTAGATAAATATTCTTCTGAATTTTTTTCTAAAAAGATTTTTTCCATATCTTTAAAATATTTTATTTCTTCTTGATTTTTTTTAGATCATAAATTTGATTTATTTTCAATTAAATTTAAAATATTTTGATGAATTGTAGTATCTCTTTCCAATTTATTATGAATAAAAATTTTTTTATATTTTTTTTCATGAGTGATTTCTTTTAATTGTTTTTCTGCAAAACTACGAATGTCCTTCATTTTTTTATCACCAACAGAAACTACAAATTTTTTTAAAAAGTCATCGTTAATTTCCATTATTGCATTCACTTTATATACAGATGCTTCAATTACTTCTTGCTCTATTTTATTTAATTCTGCTTTTTCTTTTTTGATTTTTTTTCTTTTGATTCTTTCTGAAATTATTTGAAATAAAAGAACTCCGATAATTAAAGCTAGTAAAACCCCAGCAATAACTCATATTGTTACTTGATCCATATTATTTTCTCCTTATATAAATTATATTAAATTAATAAGAATATTAAAATAGTTATACCAAAAAAGATAAAAGTTGAAGTTGCATCTGTTAAAGTTGCTAAAATAGGTGCAGACATAACAGCTGGATCTTTACCCATTCTTGCTGCTAATAAAGGTATTACAGAACCTAAAATTTTTGAAAAGATAATTACCAAAAACATTGATACAGAAGCTGCTGCTGAAATTATTAAAATATAGGCATATTTAGGTAATTTAGTAACAATTCCTTCACTGGATGTAATAAATTCTGTATTAAAAATATCTTTTGTTATCATAAAATAAATTACTAATCTTGAAAAATTGACTAGCATTAATATTAATCCAATAATTGCTCCAACATTAACTTCTTTGAAAAATACCTTTTTTAAATATCCTCTTTTTTCTATTTCCCCTAAAGAAAGGGCTCTTGTTATGGTAGTTGCTGATTGCGAACCAGCATTTCCAGCTGAACCCGAAATTACAGGAATTATCGAAACAATTGTTGAAATAAATATCCCTAGTCCTAAAGCTTTTAAACTTGAACTATTTTCAAGTGAATCGGTAAAAAGTTGAATAACAACTTGTGATAAAGTAGAACCTAACATCAAAATTATTAATCAAAATATTCTTGATTTTACAATGGTTAATACTTTAGTTTTTAAGTATTCTTCTTCAACTATCTTCGAACTAATTCCTGCCATTTTATAAATATCTTCTGTAGCTTCTTCTTGAAAAATATCAATAATATCATCTGAAGTCACCATTCCAACAAGCTTATTAGATGAATTCATTACCGGAATTACTGACATATCGTGTTCAGCAAAGATATTAGCAACTTCTTCTTTTGAGTCTGTTGTATAAACATTAGGAACTGCAAACATAATATCTTTAAGTTGGTAAGATACTTTTGAAAAAACGATATCTTCTAAAGTTAAAGCACCAACTAATTTTTTATTTTTATTAACAATGTAGTAATAATGAGTTAACTCTACTTCATCTTTTTTATTTCTAATATATTCTAAAGCTTGTCCTGCGGTTCAATTTTCTTTTAAAGTTATAATGTCTACAGACATCACCGAACCAATTTGATCTTCATTATATCTTAAGATTCTGTTTAATGCTTTTCTTGTTTCCGGATCGATGTTTTTTAATATTTTTTGTGCTAAATTTTGTGGAATTTCTTCAATTAAATCTGCAATTTCATCTGTATAAAGTTCATCAACAATTTGATTAAGCATATCTTGAGAAAAATTATGAATCAAATTTTCTTGTATTTCAATTGGCAAATAAGAAAAAACATCTCCTGCTACTTCTGTATTTAACATTCTAAAGAAAATTATTCTATGAATATCATTTAATTTTTCTACCTCATCGGCGATTGTTACAATAGGAGTATTTTTCGAATATTCCCTAATCCAAGAAATATCTTTTTTTTCAATAGCATTTTCAATAGGTGTCATATTCTGCCCTCCTTTGTTTCTTAATTTTTAAGTTTTGTTTCTAAAATTTTTCTAAAATCATCTATTAAAACGTATTCAAATTTACCATTTTTTGCAATGGTAATTCCTCCTGTTTCTTCTGAAACAACAATAGTTGTTGAATCTGATTGTTCACTAATTCCCATTGCCGCTCTATGTCTAGAACCAAATTTATTATTAATTGATTTAGATGTTATTTTGTAATAGGTGGAAGCATAAATCATTTTATTTCCACGAATTATCACTGCTCCATCATGAAGTGGAGAGTTTTTATTAAATATAGAAAGTAAAAGTGAAGAAGAAATATTGGAATCAATTTTTATTCCATCTGTTCTTAAATTTTCAATATTATCGTGATTTTCTATAGTTATTATTGCTCCTGTTTTAGTTCTTGAAAGTTCATCAACTGCGTTTTTTAATTCTATTATTACTCTATTTTTATTAGAATCAGCTAATTCTCTGAATTTTGATTTTTTACTTTTTATATCTTTAATTAAAATTAATATTTCTTTTATTCCTATTGATAGAAATATTATAAAGACAAGTATAAAAGTAAGTATAACTAATGCTAACATTATTATTCTTTTTAAAAAAACGTATCTTAATAAATTTGATACGTTTTAATTTTTATTATTAAACTGCCAAGAAGAAAATTAATAATGATACTAATAAAAGTAATAGTAATATTCAGAAAATAAATCATAGAACATAGTTTGTTCTAGTTCAGATACTTTCTTTAGTTTGTTGTACGTTTTGAGTACCTGTATTAATATCTAAACTAGAAATTTCAACAACTTCAACATCAATTGCTTCTTTTGTAGATTTTTTAACTAAAACATATTCTTCATCTACATTTATTTTTTCATTAGTGTGGTAAACTAAAACCTTACCTGAAACAACTAAAGATTCAGAATTTTCATTTATTATTAGTTGTGGATTTTCTTTATTAGATACAACAGATGAAGTTTTTGGAGAAGAAATAATTGTTTGTTCTTCTTTTTCAATAGTTGAATATTTATTTAATTCAGCATTTCATTTAGCGATTTCTTGTTCTATATTATAACATTCTTGACATCCTTCTTTTGATTCCAAGTTTGTTACATGGTGAATATCTGATTTTTTGAATAAGATTTCGCATCCTGAACATTTTTCTTCTAATTCTACTTGATTTGCTTTTGCACAAGCTTCACAATCTGAAGAAATTTCTACTTTATTTTTTTCTTCTAAAGTTACAAAATCTTTTGATTTTTCTTCATTTTCAGCTAAAACTTGAGTTGAAGGTGATACGTTTGATTTAACAAATGAATCACAAATATTACATCCATTTATTAAATTTTGATTTTCAATTTCAAGTAATCTTAAACATTCATCACAATCTATATGTGACAATTCAACTTCTTTGTTTGTAGATGAAATAATTTCTTTATTATCATTTGCACTATAGTCACATTCTGAACAAGTTTGTTCATTTTCTTGTAGTTGACAACCTTTGCATTCTTCTTTTTCAATTTCTACATTATTTTCACATACTTCACATGAATTAGAGTTTGGTAAATCAGATGATATTTCTACAGCAGAAACAACTTTAGATGTATTTTCCTCTAAATCACATTCTTTACATTCATAACAGTCAGAACCAACTTCTGCTTCTAATTTGCATTCTAAACATTCTTCTTCAACAACAATATTTTCTTTTGTTTCTAAAATTGGAGTTTTTTCTTCTTCCAATTCGCAATTACATTTATTGTCATCTTCTTCTTCAAATTCAGAGCATTCTTTACATTCTGAACAATCTAAAGTTTCATCTTTTAATTCAACCACTTTGTTTGAATCTTCGATAGAAGAGGCAATTGCACACATTTCGCAATTACAATTTCCTTCTGCAACATTTGAAGAAGAATGAGAAACAACTTTCACTTCTTCTTTTTTAACTTCTTCAACTTTATTTCAAGTCTCTACACTTGCATCTAGTTTTTTGCACTCTTCACAATCATCAGAAACGTTTCATTCAACTTCTACTTCTTTTTTCTTAGGTTCAAAATGAACAATTTCAACTTCAACTTCTGAATCTTCTTCTTCACCAATTCTTGTTTTTATTGAACTAACAAAAATTCCGTTTTCTCTTAGTCACATTGTTGCATTTAATTTTAATGATTTGAAATAATTAATAGTTTCTTCTAAACTGTTAAAAACTAAATGATCTGGTTGTTTAGCTGCTTTAAATTGAAATTCAACTGTTTTTGTATTATGGTTTTCTACTTTAGAACAATAAAATTTTCTAATCATATTTCCTCTTTTTTAAAATTTTGTTTTCTATATTACTTTTAAAATTTTTATTTTGAATAAAAACTTTTAAATTTATTTTTATTTTTTAATATATAAAAATTTTACATTATTTTTTGAAAAAAGAAAGAAAATAAACACATTTTATAAAGAAAAAAACACAAAAAATGGTCTTTCTTAGTAATTGAGAACAAATTTACTGTTCTCTTTTATTTTTTCTTTTGGTTTTTTAACTCTTATTCTATATTTTCCAGAATAAGGAATTTTCAGTGAAATTTTCTCAACATTAGCTTTTTTGCTTGTTGAACTACCTATTTCTATTCAACCACCATCGTAAAAATCTAAAAATAAATCTAAGTCATTTTTAGAATAAAAAGTTTTTTTGTACTCTTTTCTTAAATATTCACTAGTTATATCACCAAATACAGGATTAGGTTGTCAGCTTGCTGCCACTTGACTCATTTTAAGTTCTAAATATTTTTGATATTTTTCTTTATCTCGCACTCCTTCTTGATCATATCAAAAAATAGTTAAATTTAAGTCTTGTTCCTTTAAAAAAGAGAATTCCTGTAAATATGCTATTTCATTTTCTTTTGATGTGTTCTCAATTTTAATAAGTTTAGACCTTTGATAGTTTTTAATGGACTTTTCAAAATCAAAAACTCCACTACCTATTTTAAGTCAAAAATTATTAAAATATTTTTCATTAAAATTTAAATTATTTTTAGCAGAAGAAAGCAAAGAATTAATTGCTAAAAGAGTTTTTTCTTTTAAATTTTTTCTTGTATCTTCAATAATCATTCTTGAAAATGTAGCTATTATTATTGCTGTTGCTAAATAAGCATCTTCCATACTACCTTCTTCAGTATTTGAAATTCAAGCAGTTGTTGCTACAATGCTTGCAGAAATTTTGCCATTTTTTGTTTTTTTATTTTCATACTGATTTTCTTTTTTTAAAGAATTAAAATCAACAATATTTCCTTTTAAACGAGTTCCTATATTTCCTACCAAAATAGAATTAAAACTATCTAAAAAAATATTATTTTCTTTATAAATTGCAGGAAAAAAATTACCTATATAATTAATATCTGAAAATTTTTCAAGAAATTTTAAAGCTTCTTCATTTTTTTCATCATTTTTATCAACCTGATCATAAAAATGAAAAATTCCTTTATTTTTTTCTGTATTAATCTTATTAAGAATGGTTTTATAATCATCTTCATTATTAAAATAATAAATATTGACTTTTGTTTTAGGGCTAATTTCACTTATAACTTGAATTAAAAATTTGTTTTTTTGACTAAATTTTTCTTTTTCTTGATTCTTTATTAAAAATGCTATATTTTGTGAATCTAAGTCAAAGTCTTTTTTAAAAGTTTCAATATAATTAATGTTACTGAATAACTTTTCTTTGTTTAATATAGAAATTTTATCTTTATTTTCATATTTTTGCACACCTGCTGAAAAACTGAAAAAAGGTAATAAAAAACAAATAAGTAAAAACATAATAATTCTAACAATTCTTTTTTTCATTCTATTTAATATTTCTTTTTTTGTGAAAAAATTTTAAAAAAATAAAAAAATAGGAAATTTTCTTTATTTTTCCTATTAATTTAAATTATTTTTTTATAATCAGTGATTCTTCAGTCATATATTTGGATTTTTGTATACCCATATAATCTAAAACTGTTGGTGCGATATTTGCTAATTTTCCATCTTTTAATTTTAAAGTTTTATCTGTTGTAATTAACATTACAGGTTGAGAAGTATGTTTTGTTGCTGGTTTACCATTTTCATCTTCTGTAATTTCGGCATTTCCATGATCTGCTGTTATAAATTGAATTGCATTGTTTTCTTCAACTCATTTTTTAATTCTTCCAAGTTGCTCATCTAAAATTTCGACTGCTTTTATTGCTGATTTTAAATTCCCTGTATGTCCAACCATATCTGGGTTAGCAAAATTCATAATCACAAGGTCAAATTCTTTTGCTCTTTCTAATAATTTATCAGTAATTTCTTTTGCAGACATTTGTGGAGCATCAGCATAAGATTCAACTTTTAAAGAAGGAACCATTATTCTTTCACTGTTTTTGTATTCTACATCATTACCACCATCCATAAAGAATGTTACATGAGCATATTTTTGAGTTTCTGCAAGTCTTAATTGTTTTAAACCTGCTTGTTCTATAACTTTTCCAATTGGTTCTTTTACTTCAGTTTCTTCAAATGCAATATTTGTTTCAATTCCTTCGTATTTCATCATTGAAACAAAATTATGTACATGAACTTGTTTTTCTGGCATAAAATCATAAAGATTAGTTCTTAAAATCAAATGACTTAATTGTCTTGCTCTATCTGGTCTAAAGTTAAAGAATATTACAGAGTTTTTATTTCTTAAAAAGTCATTTTTTTCAACTTCATAATTTACTGCTGGAACTAAAAATTCATCATAAATTCCTTTTTCATATTGTTGTTTTACATAATCAGTTACATCAGTAAATTTTTCATTAGAAAACCCTAAAATTGCATCATAAGCTTTCTCAACTCTTTCAAAAACTTTATCTCTATCCATTGCATAAAATCTTCCGGAAATAGAAGCTATTTTATAATCTGGATATTTAGAAAGTATTGCATTTAATTTTTCAAGTGATGTTAATATGGATTGTGGAGCAACGTCTCTTCCATCTCCAAATAAGTGAATAGAAACTTTTTTAACTCCATTTTCATGAGCTGCTTCCACTAATTCAAATAAATGATTTTCTAATGAATGCACTCCCCCTGGAGATAAAAGACCCATAATTTGTAAGGCTGTATTTGTTTTTTTTGAATTTTCAAAAGCACTTAAAAATTTTGGATTTTTCTTAAATTCTCCATCTTCTAAAGCTTTATTTATAAGGGATAATCCTGTATAAACAACAAAACCAGCCCCTATATTTAAATGTCCTACTTCACTATTACCCATTTGTCCTTTTGGCAATCCTACAAAATCTTCAGATGCTTGAATTATAGAATGAGGATAATTTTTAAAATATTCATCAAATGTAGGTGTTTTTGCTAATGCAAACGCATTTCCTTGTTTTTCTTCTCTTAAACCTAATCCATCAATAACTGTTAAAATAACTGGTTTTTTCATTTTTTCTCCTTATTTTTTAATTAAATTTTACCATTTTTATATTTTTTTAAATTCTTTTAAGTTTTATTTTATTTTACCACTGTTTGCAAGAGTAATTTGAGTTTAAAATTTAATACATTTTTTCGTTTCACTCATTATTAAACTTTTTAACCAAATATATTCATTTGTCTAAATTATTTTTTTTGATTTTAAAATATTTAATAATTAATTTTTTACTTATATTAACGTATAAATATAAAGAAGCTAAATCAAACATTAAATAATTTAGTCTAGTTCATTCAAAATCAATAAAATAAATATCGTTTTTTTTGTCTATTATAATATTTTTCTTCCTTAAATCTCCGTGAGAAAGTGTCATTTTTTCATTTTTGTATCCATTTAATAATTTAGTAATTTTCTTATCATTATGATTTCAAGTTTCCCAATTAAAAACTTCTATATCTTTTGCTTTTAAAGACGAAAAATAATACAAATGTTCTAGAATTTTTCTTTGTTTTTTCTTTGTTAAAAAAATTTTTTCTAAATTTTCTCCTGAAATTCAAAATTTTATATAGTTACCTTCTTTGTAATAAACAAAATTATTTTTTTGTGTTTGTAAAAAGAAATTTTCTTCATTTTTTGAATTAACAATATTGTTTTTTTTAACTCTTATTTGTACTTTTTTATTTTCAAAATATCCAATATAAGTTTTATTATGATTTCCTTCATAAAAAAAAGAAATTTTTTTTAATTTTTTATTAATTTCTAATGGAAACTCTTTTAATTTCATATAAAAATTATATAATTAAAAAATGAAAATAAAGATAAATAATGGGTATACAAATATTTCATATAAAGAAAATGACACTTTTCTTCAAGAAAAAAAATATAACGAATTTAATCACAAAATAAATTATGAAAACTTAAGTGTTTTTGATTTTGTTCCTAAACTTTTAGAAAATTCAGATTCTTTATTAAAATATGAGTGAATTGATGGAAAAAATATAGAAATTACAAATGAAAATTTAATAAACATTGCTAATTTAATGAAAAAAATACATACTTCCAAAGTAGAAATGCCTAATTCAAATCATGCAGCAAGAATTAAAAAATATAGAGAAATATTGAAAAATAAAAACATTAATATTCCAATAATTAATGAATATTATAAAAAAATCAATTTAATTTTGAGAAATATGAAAAAAGATACACCTCTTCATAATGATTTATGAGCAAATAATATTATTATTGATCAAAATAATAAAATTTGAATCATAGATTGAGAATATGCTTCAAAAGGTGATAAACATTTTGATTTAGCTTATTTCATTGAATCATCAAGATTAAGCGATGAACAGGAAACTATTTTTTTAAACGCTTATGATTCTTATGACTACGAATTTGTTTTACAACACAGAATTTTGGTTCTTTATTTAATCATTTTATGAGTAAATGCTCAAGAAACAAAACCTTTTGATGACAAAGAATTTATAGACAAAATTAAAGTTGTATCCAAAACTTTAGAAGAAAGACAAAGAGAATGAAAAAGAACAAAATAACAACTTGTTCTTTTTATTTTTCTTTTAAAATTTTATCTCACTTTCTTGGAAAACCAATTGGAGTAGAGTGTAATTTGTAAAAATTAATAATAAAATTTTGTTTTTCTTCAAAAATTTTTAATTCATTTACATTAATTTCTTCATTGAATTTTTGAGTTAAATTCACAGAACTTTGAACTTCTTCTTGTGCTTTAGGGCCTTTTAAAAAACTAAAAAATGCACCTTTTTTACCTAAATGATGAGTTATTTCAAATAATCTTTTAAAGTCCATAACTGCTCTTGCACAAACAAAATCAAAAACTTCTTTTTCTTTAGATTCTTCTGCTCTTAATGGAAAAATTTCCATATTTAAATCTAATTCTTCTTTTACTATATTTAAAAAATTTACTCTCTTTTTTAAAGGTTCATAAATAGTTAATTTAATATTAGGTTTAGTTATTAAAAAGGGAACTGAAGGAAATCCTGCACCTGCACCAACATCCAGAAAATGATTTTTTTCTGTAGTTATTTTATTAGCAAAACTTTCTTCCATGAAAAGGAGCGATTCATAAATCCCTTCTTTTCAAAGAACGTCTCCGCTAAATCCTGTTAAATTCATAACCTTATTTTTTTCTTCTATTAAATTTACATATTTTTCTAGTGTTTTAAAATTGTCTTCATTATTTACAAAAATACGGGTTTTTTCTTTATAGAAGTTCATTTTTGAAACCTTTATAAATATCTGAAACAGATGATTTATTAATTGTTGCTATAATAACTTCTGATATAAAATCACAAAGTGAAACTATTTCTATTTTTGAAAATTTACTTAATTCTGGTTTTTCAATAGAATCAGTTATTATAACTTTATCTACAAACGGACTTTCTTCAAACATTTCAAATCCACGGGAAAAAATTCCATGAGTAGCTACTATTATAACACTTTTTGCTCCGTGTTCTTTTACTGTTTGAGCTGCTTTTAAAATGGTTCCACCTGTATCAATAATATCATCAACTATAATTGCATGCTCTTCATCGACAGTTCCAATTATACCAAGAACTTCTGTTTGATTTGTTCCTACTCTTCTTTTATCGATAATAGCGATTTTAACTGAATTTGATAGCAATTCAGATAAAATTCTTGCTCTAACAGCTCCACCATGATCTGGTGAAACAACTGTAAAAGAGTGTTTTTTCTGTTTAATTCTTTTTGCAAGAACATATTGCCCTCTTAAATCATCTAAAGGTATATTGAAAAAACCTTGAATTGATGGATTATGTAAGTCGACAGTGATTATTTTTGTAGCACCAGCAGTTTCTAATAAATTTGCAACTAATTTTGCAGCAATTGGTTGTCTTCCTTTTGCTTTTCTATCTTGTCTTGCATAACCATAATATGATAAAATTACAGTTATTTCTTTTGCACTTGCTCTTTTTAATGAATCAATAAAAATTAAAAGTTCCATAATATTGTCATTTACTGGTGTATGGGTACTTGCAACTATGAAAACATTTGAATTTCTTACAGTTTCAGCTGAATTAAGCATAACTTCTCCATCAGCAAAAACCTCTTTTTTAATTGGTGTTAATGGTAAATTTACCTTTTGTGAAATTTTTTTAGCTAGATTTAAGGAATTTTCCATTCCAAATAGAACATTTCGTTCGTTTATTAGCATTTTTTCTCCTTTGTTGTAAAATTGAATTATTATTTAAATTATAAACTTAAAAGAAAGAAAAAAAAGAATTAAGGAATAAAAATGGCTAATTTTAGATTTAGTGAATTAAAAACCAACCATAAAGACCTTTTTTTAAATACAAATTTTGAAAATAATCCAATAAGTTTTTCAAAAATTGAAATTTCTGAAGAAAATTTTCCTAAAATTGTAAACTTCTTGAAAGAACTAACTAAAAAAGAAGCAGATGATGAGTTTTTAAAAGGTAAAATTTTATTTTTAATAGATGAAGATGGTGAATTTGATGAAATAGCAGCTTGATTTAGTATAAGAAAAAGTAACGATTCAAATAATGAAATTATTAATAATTTTGGTAACATTGGTTATTGAGTTAATCCAAAATTAAGACAAAGAGGAATTGGAACCTTATGTTTAGAAAAAGCACTTGAATTGATAAAAAATGAATATAATCTAGATACTTGTTTTATAACAGCAGATAAAACTAACTTATTTTCACAAAAAATAATTGAAAAATTTAATCCTTTTTTTAAAAAAGAAATTAAAAGAGAAAAAGAATCTGCTTTCTTTTATAAATTAAGTACCAATATTATGGAAAATAATCTAATTGACTTACATGCTCATCCATTTAAAGAATATTATCAAAATCCTTCACAAGAAATTCAAGAAAATTTTAAAAATGGCATTTATAAAATGTTTTTCGTTTCAACTAATTGAAACGAAAATACAGAAATTATGCAGGAATTTGGAAAACATAAAAATGTTTTTCCAGTCCTTGGAATACATCCTAATACTGTTTCTATTAATGATGACTATAAAAATTTAGATAAATTAATAACAAAAGAAATTGTAGCAATAGGTGAAGTTGGTTTGGATTTTTATTATGAAGATAATCCACCTAAAGATATTCAAATTAATTCTTTAATTAAACAAATTGATATTGCAGAAAAACATAATTTACCTGTAATTTTACATATTAGGGATGCTTTTGAAGATATATATGAAATTATTAAAAAATATAAAAATGTTCCCTTCGTTTTTCACACTTATTCAGGCAACAGATTATGAACTGAAAAATTTCTTGAATTTAAAAATGTTTACTTTTCTTTTTCAGGTGTTATAACTTTTAAAAAAAATGTTGAGTCAAGAAAAGTGATAGAAATGATTCCTTTAGAAAGAATTTTTACAGAAACAGATGCTCCTTATTTAACTCCAGAACCTTTTCGTTCTGAAACTAATCATTCTCACTATGTAAAATATACACTCGAAACAATAAGTTTAATAAAAGGAATTTCAAAAGAAAAAATGAAACAAATTATTTTAAATAATGTTAAAAGAGTCTTTGGGGTATAAAATAATGAATAAAGAAATTAGAGCTAAAAAACAATTGGGACAAAATTTTTTAATTGACAAAAATATTATCAATAAAATTATAGAAATAGCAAATGTAGAAAATAAAGAAATCATAGAAATAGGACCAGGACAAGGTGCTTTAACTGAAATCCTTGTTTCAAAAGCAAAACATTTAACTGCTTTTGAAATTGATAATAATATGATAGAAATTTTAAAAAACAAGATAACAAGCAAAAATTTTAATTTAATTCATAATGATTTTTTAAAAGAAGAAATTTCTTTTGATTCAAAAAAAGAAGTTGTTGCAAATTTACCTTACTATATTACAAGTAAAATTTTGTTTAAAATATTTGAAAATATAAATAGTTTTTCAAAATTAACAATAATGGTTCAAGATGAAGTTGCACAAAGAATTGTTTCAAAAAATAATAAAAGTGAATATGGAAAATTGTCAGTTAGTTGTCAATTTCTAGCAGATGTTACAAAAGAATTTATTGTTCCTCCTACTTGTTTTTTTCCAAAACCAAAAGTAAATTCTGCTATTATAACATTAAAAATTAAAGAAAATTTAGATCAAAATTATGTTAATGAATTTTTAGAATTTGTAAAACTTTGTTTTTCTATGAAAAGAAAAACTCTTTACAATAATTTAAAAAATAAATTTCCAAGTCAAGACATTTTAAATGTTTTTAAAGAAAATAATATTCTTGAAAACACAAGACCACAAGAATTAAATTGACAAACTTTTGAAAAGATTTTCAAAAGTTTTTACAGAAAGGGATAAATGCTATATTTAGATTTAGGAAATTCGCTTTTAAAAATTGGATTTTTAAACACAAACAAAGAATTAGAAATAGAAAAGATTCCAGTTGATAAAATGGATGAAAATACTTTAAATTCAAAACTAAAAGAAATCAAAAATAAAGGTTTTTCCTTTATAAATGCTTATTTTTCTTCAGTAAAGCCTGAAAAAAATATAATAATAGAAAATGTTTTAAAAGAAAATAATATTAAAATTCACCAAATAAAAAACCACGTATTTAAGTTAACAGATTTAATTATTAGTAATCAAATTAATCTTTCTGAGATTGGAACAGATATTTTACTAAATGCTTTTTATACAGCAAAACAATTTAAATCAGCAATAATTGTGTCTCTTGGAACAGCAACTGTTATTTCAAAAATATATAAAAAAGAAATTAAAGGAGTTGTGATTTTGCCAGGAATAGAAAAAGGACTAAATTCTCTTTTTAATTCAACTTCACAAATAAATAAAATCAACTTAAATGATAAAATTGATAAATCAATTGGAACAAACACAGTTGATGCTTTATCAATAGGTATAATAAACGGAAATTATTTTGCAATAAAAGGATTAATTGAGCAAATGAATAAAGAAAATCTTCCAGTATTTTTTACGGGTGGAAATATAAAATATCTAAAAAATAAAATCAAAGAAAAACAAAATATAATTGAAGAAATGGTTATTAAATCACTAAAACTACTTGCAGAAAGTTGTATAATTGAATAATGTTTAAATATTTGAATAAAGAAAAAATGCTTACTTTTTTTATTGCGATTATTGAAATGCTAATATCTACAAAAATAACTTTTTCTTTATACATTCCTGGATTAATTAATCAATACATCCAAGAAAATAATAGTAAAGAATTTTATTTTTGAATTACAATAGAAGGGTGTTTGTTGTTTTTTGCAACAATTCTAGCATTTGTACGATTATTTTTAAAAAATAAAATTTTTAATAAAATTCAGTTTCATCTTAGAGAAGATATTTTAAGATCAACTGTTAATGAAAATCCAATGAATTTTGAAATAAAAACAAAAGGTAAATTTATTTCACAAATTCAGGATCAAATTCCAATAATTATTGAAAGGTTGTATTCTGCTTTTTTTAACTTATTTTTCAATATCGGAAGTATTATTTGTGCCATTATTTTAGCATTAATTTCAAGTTGAAAACTAAGTATATTTATCCTTCTTTTTTCTTTTATTACAACAGTTATTCCTTTAATTATTTCTTCATTTAATTCAAAAAAATGAAAATTATTAATGAAAACTTTTGAAGAAGGGAATGTAAAACTATCTGCTTTTTTATCTACTTATAAAATGTTTTATTTTCTAGATGTTAGACACATTTTTCAAGAACAATTAAATAATTTAAACACAAAATTTAGAATGAAATTATTGAAAATATTTTCTATATTATTTTTGGTTGATGTTGTAACTTGATATGTAATAACAATAACTGATATTGCTTTATTAATAGTAACAGCTTATTTTATCCTTTTTGAAAACGAAATGGTTGCAAACATTATAATAATTCCTGCACTTAGCTTTAAAATTAGTTTATCATTTAGAATCTCTTCGTGATTCTTTGTCCATTATAAAAGTTTAAAAGAAAAATTAGAAGAATTCAAAAGTACACCAAAAAATGAAAAATTATTTTTCAAAGGAGATAATCCTAAATTTGAAGAATTAATAATAGAAAATTTAAGTTATTCATATAATGAAAAAAATGTAATTTTTAAAGATTTTAACTTAAAAATCGAAAAAGGAAAAAAGTATTTAATCAAAGGACCATCTGGTTCAGGAAAGTCTACTTTTTTAAATATAATTACTAAACAAATTAACGAATATAAAGGAAAAATCCTTTTAAATGGTTATGATTTAAAAGAAATTTCTCAATCTGAAGTTAATAACTTCTTTACTTATTTAGACTCAAAAGAATTTGTTTTCTTTGATACTGTTTATAATAATTTAACACTTTGAGAACAAGGTATGAATAACGAAGCACAAGAGGCGTTGGAAAAAGTTAACTTAACAGAAATTTCTTTAGATTATGACATCAATTTAAACAATATTTTATCAACAGGACAAAAGCAAAGAATTAATTTTGCAAGAACTTTTTTAAGAAACAAAAATCTTTTAATTTTAGATGAAGCACTTGCTAACATAGATAAAGAAAATATTGAATTAATTGAAAATTTCTTATTTCAAAATAAAGAATTAACAATTTTAAATATCAGTCACCATGCTGAAAATTATGAAATGTATGATTATATTATAGATATGGAGAAAATTAAAGATGAAATGATCGCTAAGAGCATCTAAAAAATATACAATTTTGTATATTATTGCTGAAATTATTAATGTTATTTCAACACTTCTTTTTGGAATTTTAATGTCTTATGCTTCTTCTTTAATTTATGATGCAATTGTTCCTACAAATGATAAATATGCTTTTTTTAAAAGTTTTTTAATTGTCATTATATTTATTTTAGCAACTGATTTTTTTACTAAATTTTCCATTTGATGAAGAGTGCGACTTGAAGTTTATTTTAGAATGAAATTAATTAATAAATTAATAGAAAACGTGTTTAATAAATTTATAAATTCAACTGCTAAAAACAACTATGAATTTGATAGTGCTAAAATTTTTAGTATTATTTTCAATGATAGCAATCTTGTTTTTGATCAAGTTATTTTAACAATGGTTAGAACAATCGGTTCCACAATTGGACTAATAGCTAGTTTAATTTCAGCAGGATTGATTAGTTTTTATTTAATTCCCATTATTTTAATTATTGTGTTTTTTTCAGTTCTGCTTTCTTTATTTTTCAATAAAAAACAAACAAAAAAACAAAAAGATTATTCCAATGCAAGAACTGAATTTTTACAAGTTATTGATAATTATTTAAATGGATTTAAAATTCTATTTTATAACAACAAAACTCATTTAATTTATCAAAACTCAAGAGAAAAAAATTGACAACTTTATAAAGCATCTTTAAAAGTTAACAACGCTCAGGCTTTAAATGAAATGATTCCTGAAAGAATTTTAAGAATACTACAATTTGTTTCAATAATCACTATGGCTATTTTATTATTTTTAAAAGTTCCACATATTACTATTTTTACTCTTACTTTTATTAATTTTCTATTTCCTAAACTAATTACCACTGTTCCTTCATATATTTCAGGAATCAAAAAAATAAAAACATCTAAAAAAATAATAGAAAAAATTGAATTTAATATTGAAAAAGATTTAGGAAATACTTTAGAAAAAGAAATAGAGAAAATTGAACTAAAAAATATTAATTTTAGTTACAAAAATGGAAAAAATTTAATTTTCAATAACTTTAATTTTAGTTTTGAACAAGGAAAAAAATACTTCATCAAAGGCGCTTCAGGAACAGGAAAATCTACATTATTAAAACTAATTCTTGGTATTGAGCAAGATTATGAAGGGCAAATCTTAGTTAACAAAGCAGATTTAAAAACTATTTCAGATAGTTCCTATAAAAATAAAATAACTTATTTAAATAGTGAAAATATCATTTTTGATGAAGAGATTTACAAAAATGTTTCTTTATGAGAACAAAACAATGATGAAAAAGTAATAGAAGCACTTAAAAAAGCTAATTTATGAAATGAAGTTCAGCAAAAAATTGAACACAAAGAGTCTGCCATTGCTTTATCTGAAGGACAAAAACAAAGATTATCACTTGCTAGAGTATTTTATTTAAATAGAAAATTCCTAGTTTTTGATGAAGTTTTTTCAAATTTAGATAAAAAAAATATTGAAATAATTTTAGATAGATTAATTGAAGATAAAGAAATAACCCTTATTTTAGTTAATCACAATTTAGATCTTAAGCATTATGATAAATTTGAAAAAATAATAGATTTAAACAATTTATAAGGTTACAATGAAAAGAATAGAAAAAATAATTTCGGATAATTGCAATCTCTCTAGAACAGAAATTAAAAAGTTAATTTTAAAAGGTCAAATTCTTGTAAATAATTCTAAAATTAAAGTAGGTCAATTATTTCAAGAAAGCGATTTACAAATCACAATTAATGGGAATTATCTTTATTTAAGAGAAAAATTTATTTATATTTTATTAAATAAACCTGCCGGATATGTTTGTGCAAATAAAGATAATTTACATAAAACAGTTTTCAATTTACTTCCTGAATCTATTACTAATATAAAAAATCTACATACAATCGGAAGATTAGATTTAGATACAGAAGGACTACTGATAATTACAAATGACGGCGAAAGCACTCATAATCTTTTAGCACCTAAAAAACACATAATTAAAAAATATTATGTAGAGTTAGATAAAGAAATCAATTTTGATTTTTTAAAAGAAAAATTTGCACAAGGTTTTTACATTTCCCAAACCGAAAAAGTTAAACCTTCCTTTTTAGAATTAATAGAAAAAAATAAATGTTTTTTAAGCATTAGTGAGGGGAAATTTCATCAAGTAAAAAGAATGTTTCTTTCTTTTGATTATAAAGTTGCATATTTAAAAAGAGTTAAATTTAACAATTTAAATCTTCCTGATGATTTGGAGTTAGGTCAATATAAAATTATTAAAAAAGAAGATTTATTTTAATTATGATATATATATATATATATACTCTTTGTTATTCTAAAACAATAACAAATTTTAAATATTATTATTTCTTTTATAAAAAATTCTATATTTTAAAAAATATTAAAAAAAGATATTTTAATCAAAATTTACGCATAATTTCTTTTGAAATCCCTATTTGTAAGACAATTTATAAGTATTTTTATATAATTAAAATATAAGGATTAATTATGCAAAAAAAGAAATTTAAAAAATATATAATTCCTACTTTTTTAGGTATCTCTCCTATTTTAGCAGTTGCTTGTAATGAAAAAGTAGAAGTAGAAAAATTTGATAATAATGATAAAGAAATAGAAATTAAAAAAATAGATAATAAAACTACAGAAAATTCAGCTAATATTAAAGTTTTTTTAGAAAAACCCGTTTTTCAAAATGGTAATTTTTCTTTAACTTATGATAATCAAAATGTTAATGGAAACTTATCAAGCGATAAAAAATCTATAACATTTTTCATAAATAATTTATCATCAAATAAAATATATACTTTTGACATTAAATATAATGGAAAATCACTAAAAACTAAACAACAAGAAAGTCAATTCTTGTTTAAAACTAAAAAACAAGAAAAGCAAGAAAATCCTAACCCCGGTATAACTAAACCACCTACAAAACCTAATCCGGATAAAAATCCAAAACTTCCAGAAAATCCAACTTCCCCTACAAAACCAAAAGATAAAGATAATGAACCTGTTCAAGAGAAAAAAGATAATTTTACAATATCAAGTATTTCTTGAAAAGATGTCAATACAAATAATGTTACTTTAACTTTAAACTTTTCTAACTACTCACTTTCTGATTCAAACAAAAATAATCTTTTAGTTACTATTTCAGATGGACAAAATCATACTCAAAATCTTTTAATAACTGAATCACCTACAATTTTTACAACTTTTAATTCTCTTCTAGCAAATACAACTTATACTTTAACTTCTGTGTTGTTAAATGGAAAGGCTTTATCTTTACCAAGTGATAACTTAAGCATTACAACAGCAATGGAACAAAAAGAAATAGAACCTGAAACACCACCAAAAAAAGAGAAAAAAACCTATCATTTACAAAATACCACAATTTCTAATATTCAAACTAATAAAGCACAAATTACCATTTCTTTAGATACTTCATTAGATTCATCAGATACTGCAACTTTATCCATTCAAGACACAAGTGGGCAACGTTTAGATTTTAGTAGTCCAAAATCAAATAATACAAATTTAACTTTTGATTTATATAATCTTAAAGCAAATACAACATATTATCTTACTAATCTACAAATAGGAACTCAAAATATTTCTTTAAATAATAAGTCTTTTATAACAAATAATAACGATGTAGAATTTAATAAAATAGACTACTCTCTTTTAGATCCATTTACAAAATACGATGAGCAAGTAAGCAAATTTAATGCAAAAGATAATTTACATATTAAAGACATTTCTTTAATTGATAATAAAACTTTATGATTTTCTTTTGATCATTTACCTACTTTAAAAAATAACGATTTTACCTTTACATTTAACGGACATACTTATACAACCAAATATAATGGAACTTCCCAAAATATTTTAGTTAATGTAAATAATGCTAATTCAAATAATAGCATTTCTAATATAACTTATGGCATAAATTCCGTAGAATTTAGTAAAAATATTGTAAATATGAGCAAGACCGGAACAAGTGCTACATACTCCATTAATTCTTTTAACCTTAGTGACAACAAAGTTAATGTCAATGTAAATTATTTACCTAATTCAGCAAATAATAAATACCTCATTACAATAAAACCTGATGTAAATGCCTATGATGGAGACATAACAGTTGTAGGAACTTATAAAAATGGACATATCGAATCTGAAAATATTATTAAATTTAATCAAGGATACAATAAATATATTCTAAGTGATGTGGTATCTCTAAATAATAATTATTCATTTAATGTTCCTGAAGAACTTTCATGACAATCTAATCAAACATTCAATCCAACCATTTCCAAAATACAGTTTGCTGTTGCAAATACTACAAGCAATACCTTTGTAGGAGCAATTAACATCAATGCAACTGATTCAGAAATGGAACAATTTAGAACTAAATATTTAAAACTCACTTTTGTAGATTTAGTGCAAAAAAATATTCCAACCGATAGTGAAAGTGACAAAAGAAGTTATGGATATACAGGTGATGGTGGTGATTGATTTGAAAGACAATTTCGTCAAGAAAATACCAAATCAATATTTTTAAATTTTGATGAACTTAAAAAATTCTCTTTTACTGGTTTAACTGAAGGAATTACTTGAAAACTAAATCAAGTACAAATTGTTAATAAATATGACTTATCATCAGTTATAGACTATGATGACAAAGGACAAGAAGGAAAACTAAAACATCGCAAATTAAGTCTAATTCAACAAAGTGGAATAACTGAATTAAAACCAACTTTAGATGTTTCACAAAATACATACAATGATGCACTTGGAGTTAATTTTATAGCAAATAATTTAAATACAATCAATAGTTATCAATACCAAGAATCACAGTTAACTAACAACATTAATGGAGATGTTCCAGAATCAATACCATTTAATTGACATAACTATACAACTTTAAACAATGCTTATTTAAAAAATACCTTATTTTTAACACATTATAGTGGAGATGTTAATTCATATCTAGCTGGTTCATATTCACAATATAACAATCCTTTACCTGTTGTACTATTTGATAATAATCAAGAATATAACTATGGAGCAATCAAAGAACATGCTCTTGATAAAGAAATGCACGAAAACTCCGATAGAACCGAATTTTATGTAGAAAAAGATCTTAGAAACTTTAAAAATTTAGACACTAGTAAAGAAGCAATTCTTAACTTTAGTTTTGTAGCAAGTCCAAAACAAGTTAACTTTAGACAATTTTCTTTTGGTAGTTTTGATTGAGCTGTTTCTTTTAGTTGAAATAAACTTAATGCAAGTAATAACAAAACTCTTTCAAACATAAAGATTAAACTTTTAGGAAAAACTGAAGATTTATTAAAAAAAATTGGAAGAAAAATCGATTCAAATAGTAACTATCATTTAACATTAAATGACCAACAACTTGAAGACTTAATGAATAAACATCTTAAAGCACAAGTTTCAATAAATGGAGATAAATTAAAAATCTCATTAATTGCTCGGGAAGGGCACATTAATAAAGATATGTACATTCACAATCTTTCTTCAAGTTATTCAACTTTTGTTGATAAAACTTGAAATTATCTATCTATTATGTATTTAAAAAATGGAGAACCTTTTTCATATAAAAATGAGCACACTAAAGCAAAAAATCAATTAAAAATAGATGGATTTGAGTTTGATAAAGATACTAAGTTTAAAAGTGTTGGGTATAATGATGCTGATAATCCTATAAATATTGAAGTTACAACCTGATATACAAAATCTTCAGTTCAAAATACAATTCAAGAAGAAGTAATAGCTAGATCATTTGGAACTTTGTATGGAACTGCTTGAATGATAGGTAAAGTTGATCCTAGCAATCCAAATGATAATAGATATTATTTTGGAACTAATATTCACGTTCCAGTACAAACTACAGATTTTATTTCAGCACCAAAGCAACATACTTCAAAAGAAGATGTAAGTCTATTTTTAGGAGATTACTGAAATACAAATAATTCTGTTTTTTGAACTTCTCAAAATAATAACAATAAAAGTTTAGATGGAAGTTTATCAAATGTTAAAGGTAAAAATAGAACAGATTTTAAAATTCATATAATAGACATAAGCGAACTAATTAACTACTATAACCAGCATAAAAATGATGTAAATAAAGAAAATAATCCAAGATTTAAAGTTGCTGAACATATTGCTAATTGAAAAAATATAAGACACAATAAAGTATCTAAAATGGGTCGTTATATTCACCCTTATATGTACTATACAATGTATATGTCTTCCTTTCCTGGTTCAACAAAAAAACATACTAAAAAGAATATTCAAGTTCGTCAAAACTTTGTTGGTGATATCTTATTTTATCCAGGAAATTTAGTGCAAGATGCTACAACTGAAAAATCAAGTTTTATCAAAAAATTCCAAAATTCAAATGGTGAAATTATAAGAGGTAATGCAGAATACCAACTTGCCGGCGGTTCTTCAGGAACTGGTCTATATGATCATGAAGGAAACTTTTTAGGAATCCATGCTAACGAAGAAAATGGTGAAGCTTCTTCCTATTTATTATCTTCACAAAGAATTAATTTCTTTGGTGAATTAAATGATTATAATAATGGTTCATTTGCTTATAAAATACAGAGATTAAGTCGTTTATATCCTAAAAAATATAAAATGCTTGATATTTTCAATGAGTTTGAAAATCCAATTAAAAAATAAGGAGTGAGAATGAAAAAAATAAAAAAATTACTAATTCCGAGTGTTTCTATTACTATTGCTGCTTCTTTACTAACAATAGCATGTGGCAATAACGAAATAACAAAAGAACAAACTTTTGATGCTAAAGTAGAATCTATTCATGTTGACAATAATTCTGCAATTATTAAAATAAAATTAACTAAAACTTACAAAACTTCTGAAATTTCTTTATATTTAAGTAAACCTACACAATATGATAAACCACATATTAGCATTTCTTCTAATATTTTAACTATTACTTTTAAAAATATGAAAGAAAATACTGAATATCAAGTTGATAGTATTTTTGCTAATAAAACTGAATTAAAATTTTCTCAATTTGATAAAGAAAAATTGAGATTCAAAACATTAAAAAATCAAGAAGTTAAAACAGATGCAGAGATTTTGAGTGTTAATTCAGATTCAAATAGTGCTACATTTACTTTAAAATTGACTAATAAAAATTTAGATGTAAGCAAATTATCAGCAACTTTAAACCCAAACTCAAATGCTTCAATTACTTCTAAAAACGATGTAGTTACTATTAGTTTTAAAAACCTTACTCCAGATACAGATTATCATTTATCACAACTCAAAGTTGGAAACACTATTTTAAAATTATCAAATAGTGACAACAATAAATTATTCTTTCATACAGCAAATATAAGCAAAAAACCACAAATTACTCAATTATCTCTTTCTGAAGATAATAGCAAATTATATGTAAAACTTGCTAATGCAAATAAAACAATGTTTGCAAATACAGCAAAAATAAAATTTGAAAATATTGATTCCGTTTTTACTTCTTCTTTATATGATGCAAATACACAAATATTAACCTTTGATATTTCAAACATAACAAAACCAGATAATAATAAATTGGCAATTTCATATTTAGAAATTGCAAATAATCAATATCACAGTAATTTAACAATTACTTTTAACAAAACAAATAATCCTGAAATTGATTCTCCAGAACCTGAGACACCACCTAAAACTAATCCAGGAACAGGTGATAATCTTGGCGGAACAGATAATTCACAGAATCCACCTGAACAAAATAATCCAAAAGGCGAAAATCCTTCACCAACTACTCCCGATAACAGTAGTAACCCCATTGAAAAACCAAGACCAGAAAATGATCAATTTACTATCGATTCTATTTCTTTAACAGAAGTTTCTAAAACAAGTGCATCATTAAGAATTTCATTTTCTTCTAATAGCAAATTACACGATCCAAATGAACATACCTTTGATGCTATATTATCAGATTCTGTTAATTTAAAAGTTACAAATTTTAGAGAAGGAAGTAATTTATATTTAAATTTTAATAATTTAACTGCTAATACAACTTATAAATTAACATCTTTAAAATTAAATAATGTAACTTTAAATTTGCCAACTAATAATCCAACTTTCACAACATTAAATACAAATTCAGAAGCTTTTGTTAGTGAAAACTTTAAAAAAGTATTTAATGAAAGTCACGTTTTCGGAACATATAGTCAAGATTTATTAAATGTAAATCAATATACAGATTCAACTGATGCAACAATTAAAGCAGACAATTCCTTAAATCAATACTTTACTTTTATAGAAAGTAGTGATTACAATCAAGTTTCAAACGAAGTTTTAAATCCACCAAAAAATACACAAATTATCAACTCAACAATAGCTGATAATACTATCAAAATTCAAATTAAAACAGTTGATTTAAGTGATAATACTTCACTTACTTTAAAATACAAAAAAGCCACTAAAGAACAACTTAATACAGTTTCTGAAACAGGTGTTAATGCTGTTGTAACTAATAATTTAGTAACTTTTACAATTAATAGTTTAGCTGCAAATGAGTTTGTAAAAATAACAGGTTTATATAATAATTCAAATAAAATAAATCATTTTAGTGGATTAAATAGTATTTTTGAAAATAAAAACTATACAACTGAATCAAATGCTTTTGAATTTAGTAGTGAAAATAATTTTAAAGCTATAAGATATCAAAATGGTCTCATTTCCCTGGAATTTATTGCAACAAAAAAATCAAATCAAAATTCAAATGTAAACTTTCCACAATATTTTATAAAATATAAACAAAACGGTTCTTTTCAATACAAAGAATTTAGTCGTAGTGCTTTAGAGGGTTCAACAAATGCTCGTAAATATAATGTATTTTTACAGAAAAATGAATCATTTATATGAGATAATTATGTAGATTTAGTTTTACAAAAAAATGGTGACAGTGGTTCTAATTACTATGATATAGAAGGCTTTCCAGGATTTAATAGTGCTTCAGGAACTCTTACTAATAATTACCAAAATCCTGTTTTAGACGTTTTATCAACAAAAGTAGAAAATAACAAAGTTATTGTTAAATATTCACAAAGTCTTAATGAAAATATTAATTCAATTAAACTTTTAGTTAAAAACTTAAATCCTTTTGATCCTTATTCAAAACTTATTGAAGCAACAGTTGATAAAACTAATAAAAACGCTTCATTCAATGTATCGCTTTTACCTAAAAACCTATCTAAATACATTATTACAGCAGCTCAAGTAGGTGATGAACAAACAGGTTTTTCTTTTTTAGATAAATATAAATTTCAGACAAATGTATCAGCAAAAACCTTTAATTTAACTAATTTTTCTACTTATATCGATGAAAATAACAAAAAATTATATGGATCAGCAAAATTTGATTTTACTAATGAAGATTTAAAATTATTCAAAAACAAATGAATTATTTTTGAACTAAAACCTGAAGTGCAAGCTGATAAACTCGAAGCATATCAATTTGTTTTACCAACTACTTTAAAACTAATTGTGCCATTTGAAAAACTCTGAAAATTCCAAATTTCTGGTTATTTTGAAAACACTAAATATACTATTTCTAAAATATATGCAACAGAAAAACAAAGAATGGATATGTATTATGATAAATTTAATTTTTCTGCTAATGCACAAAAATCATTTAGATATCACTTTAATTATTCAACAAAAGGAAGTAGTCCTTATTTATTAACTAACAATAATCAAACTAACGCTATTACAACTTATAACAATAGCGATTTAATTACTCAAAGTAAAAACTTAACTGTTGATGATTTAACTGGATATTGATTAAACCATGAAAGCAAAAGCAAAATTCCTTACTCACTTCAAAACCATTATGCTTTAGTTGAATATGAAAGAATGTGAAAATATCGTGCACTTGAAGATGATAGCACCTTAGCTAAAAAAGATTTTATACTTGTCGATGATACGGGAAAAGAACTTGATTATTACTTTTTTACACCACGTGAAATTCTTGCTAAAACTATTTTTAACTTTGGTGAAAATCACCATTCAATTTGAATAGAAAAAGATTTAGATGAATATAAAAACTGAGAAAATTTTCAAAATGAAACATATTTTACTTTTAGATTTGAATTAGAAAACACTAAAATTATTACAACTAAAACTAATCGAAATTCTTCAGTTCCAGTTCCCCGTGGGTTGTTATCCTTTGTAAATGTTTCAGTTTCTTTTAAAGAACTTTTAGAAAGACACACAATTGAAGATGCAAGTTTTACAATTACCGCAAGAAATGAAGATGCTTTATTTAATCAAACTCTAGCTGCAATGATGAAAGATAGATATTCCTTTAAAGTTACTTATGATCAAAATAATAAAAAGTTAAAATTAGAAGTAATTCCAAAAAATTCTGATATTTATTTCACAGATATTTTATCTGAGCATATTTTAGCAAATAAATCAACAGCTTTTGTTGGAAATGTCTTTCTAACTATGAACTATGTTGATAATAAAGTTAATCCAACTAAAAATCCTTCATATCTAGCAAAAGCACTAAAAGATTCGATGTCAATTTCACTCACTGAAACTATCCAATCACGTCAGCAAGCTGAAGAAGGAAAAAGAAACAATTCTTCCTATGATAAATTTCAACAAACATCAAAATTAAAAACTGAAGAAGGAATTGTTAAACGCCTTTATTTAGAAGATAAATTTGATGTATTAAACGATGTAAGAAAAAGAACTTTCGCTTTTGATTACCATGGAAGAGGAACATGAGGTTTATTCAACAAAGTAAAACCAGATGATCCAAACGATCATCGTTACTACATTGTCTCTAACTCCCATAATATCGATTTGCTAGATGATGGTTCTAGTCCTTCATGAGTAAGAGCAGGTCAATCACTAGATGGATTAAACATTGAAAAAAGAACAAGAAGTAATATCCTATCTCCTATTTTCTTAAATAGACCTACTGCTAATACACCTAATAAAGAACCCATTTTAGAAAATCATGGTTTAGGGCACAATATGATTAATAATTTAAGTATTGAAATGGTTTCACACTTTTTTGCAAATGGTAAATCTGATGAAGATTCCTATAAAGATCCTTACTTTCAAGATTTTCGCGATAACTATGGAAATCCACTTAGCAGAGGTGAAAAATATTCAGATATCACTGTTGCAATTATAGACATCTCTTGATTTGAAAATAATTTTGCAAACAAAAATATAGATAGCACTGATTTTACCTTTGAAGGTAAAAAACTCAGTGATGATCAAAAACGAATTATTAAATTCTTTTTAAACTGAAAAACTGCTAAAGAAATTAAAATTTCTAATGAATTATTACATCAAAATGCTTACAACAATTTAAATTGACTTGTTGGTTCTATGCCAGGACAAAATTCTAAAAACCCTGATTCTCCAGTAGGCAAAAACGGACAAACTCGTTTCCGTGAATATTTATTAGGAAACTTCAGATTCCAAGGAAATATTAATAGTCTTGGTTCTTTAAATCATAAAAATGAAACCATTGTATATGGTTGAAATAGTGTTGATTTTGCAGCTGGTTCATCAGGTTCTAATGTTTTTGATAGTCAAGGTAATTTAGCTGGACTTGTAACACAAGATCAAGATGGACAAACTGCAGAACAAGGAACTGCTTCAATTATGTTACTGGATGGACAAAGAATTGGTTACATTGGTAACGGACACAATCCTCAAAATCCTTATTCATTTTATGAAAAAATTCGTTTACTTTCATACTTATTCCCAGAACGATATGGAGCAAAACATTTTTCTGAAAAACCTGCAGATTTATTATAATTTCAAAAACACCACAAAAGTATGTGGTGTTTTTAAATTCAAGGTTTGCAAAGTTGTTTAATATCATCTTTATTAATAGGTTAAATTTTACAAATTTATATCTTTTTTATTATTTTAATATTTACTAATTTAACAAGTAAAGTATAAAGAGAAAAAGACTAAAATGCCTTAAAATAAAGTAAAATCGGTAATATAAACTTTCAACTGGGAAAGAAAATAGTATAATTTAAAATTTTTATTTTTCTTTATTTTGAAAGTCCAATAATTTAGCTGCTTGTTCATCTAAAATAATAGTTACATCTTTATGTAATCTTAAAAAACTTGCAGGTAAATTACCAGAAATTTCTTCTGTTATCATTCTTTTAATTGCTTCTGCTTTGGAATTTCCAGTCGCAATTAAAAGAATTTTTTTTGCTTCTAATATAGTTCCAATCCCCATGGAAATAGCTGTTTTAGGAACTTCATTTTCATTATTGAAATATATTTTATTAGATTGAATTGTGCTTTCTGTTAATGTTACTTCTCTTGTCCTATCATAAATTTGAGAACCCGGTTCATTGAATGCAATATGTCCATTTGTTCCTATTCCTAAAATCATTAAATCAATTCCACCACTATTTTTTATTTTTTCTTCATAGATAAGTGAATTTTTTTTAATATCACCAATTCCATTAGGTAAATTAATATTTTTTTTAACAATATCAATATGATTAAATAAATTTTGATACATAAAATAATGATAAGAACAAGGATTTTCATTAGAAACTCCAACATATTCATCTAAATTAAAAGATGTGACTTTTGCAAAGGAAATTTCTTTATTTTTATACATTTTAATAAGATTTTTGTATGTTAAAATAGGTGAATTTCCTGTAGCAAAACAAATTTTTAAATCCTCTTTTTTAAAAATTTGTTCTTTTATTAAATTAGCAGTAAATTCTGCTACTTTTTCTTCATTATTTTTAATAAATATTTTCATTATTTCACCACTTCTCCATTTATATAAACTTTTTTTATTGAATAATTTTTTGAATCTAAAATTAAAAAATCTGCTAAATAATTTTCTTCAATTTTACCTAAATTTTGAATTCCAAGATATCTAAAAGCATTATATGAAGTCATTTTTACAGCTTCATTTAAAGAATAACCTAATTTTAAAATATTTTTAAATGCATCATGTATTACTATTCCTGAACCTGCTATTGTATTTGTTGCAAGTAATTTGATAACTTTTGCCTTTTTATAAACAACAAGATCACCAGAAACACTCTCTCCATCTTTATAATAAGCAGGTTTAATAGCATCAGAAATTGCAATAATTTTATCCACTCCTTTTATATCAATTGTGAATTTTACAGTTTCTTTTTTAATATGAATAAAATCAATAATCATTTCACTATAAACATTTTTATTTGATAAGGTTGCTTGTGCTATTCCGGGATTTCTTGAATCCACTCCAGACATTGCATTTCACAAATGACAAACTGAATCACACCCATTTTCAAAATATTTAGAAGCTAAAGTAAATGATGCAGATGAATGACCTATAGAAGGAAAAATTTCTTTCTTTTTCATAAATTTTAAAATATCTAAATTTGCCATTGTAGGATCAAAGGAAATTCTTTTCAATTTATTATTGGAAGCAAATAATAGTTTTTGAATTTTAAATTTAGTTGCTTTTTTTAAAAATTCAGCACTATGAGCTCCTTTTTTATCAAAATTAATAAAAGGACCTTCTAAATGAATTCCTAAATTTCTAGAAACTGTTTTTTCTACAAGAGACATTAAATTTAAAGAGTCCAAAATTTTAGTTCATTGTTTAGACATTGCAGTAGGCATAAATGAAGTTGTTCCTAGTTTAGCTAATTTTTTAGAAACTTTATATAAAGATTCTTTATTATCCATAACATCATAATTTGCAATTCCATGAATATGTAAATCAACAAAACCTGGAACTATTAAATTACTTCCTTGTCCTTCTATTAGTTCTATTTTTAATATTTTATTTTTTTCTAAATAAATATTTGCATTGTCAATAGTATATTCTGGATTAATTATTTTGCAGTTTTTTATTATTGTCATATTTCACCTTATTTTATTTTACAATTTATCAACAAAATAAAAAAAAGTTGCATAAATTATGCATAAGAATTTATAAATATTCATTAAATTTCAAAAAAAATGCATAAAATATTTATTTTATTTCATTAAAGTTCAAAATGTATAATAATTTAATTGTTAAAGACTTATTTAACACTAAGGAGGAAAAGTAAATGTCTCTTTTCAAAAAAATTGACTTTAAAAAGATTGAAAAAATTCAATGAATATACATTTCACTATGAATTTTGTTTTCAATTTTACTAATAACTGTTGTTTTATTGCTAACTCTTTACACAAAACCAAATTTAAACAATGCTGAACTTCAAGCAGCAGCATTAAAAGTTAGAGCAGATGTAATTGCTTCTTTTGTTTTGGTTTTTGTAATTGTTTTCTTTGGATCAATTCTTTCAACTGTTATTATACATGGATTCTTTATTAAAAAAGTGAAAGGAGTAAAACAAAAAAATGAGTAGTTTAAAAACAATGAATGCTGGAAAAGCAAGTTCAGGTTTTTTCAAAAAAATGTTAGAAAGACTTGGAAAAATTGGTACTGCTTTATTATTCCCTATAGCTATTTTACCAATAGCTGCTATTTTATTAAGAATCGGAGCTGATGTTCCGCAAGATACTACATTTTCTAAACTTATTCAAAATATTGTAACTCAGTCTGGAGATCTTGTTTTTTCAAATCTTTACTTGCTATTTGCTATTGGTTTAGCATTTGGATTTACTAAATCAAGAAGGGGAGAAGCTGCTTTTTCAGGAGCTGTTGCAATGTTTATAGTTGCAAAACTCGTTCCTATTTTAACTACAGCTTTATATTCTCAAATTAATTTAGGAGAATCTTGAGCAAAAGATTCAAAAACTATAGTGCTTGGATTTGAAGCGTTATTTAGAGGTAAATACGAAGCAATTCTTGGAAACAATGTTTTAAGTGGAATTATAGTTGGTTCTTTTGTTGCTTGAATTTATAATAAAACTAATATGGTTGAATTACCAAAAGTGCTTGGATTTTTCTCAGGAAAAAGACTAATACCTTCATTAGCTGTTGTTTTTGCAGTAATTTTCTCAGTTGTTTATTCACTAATTTTCCCTTGAGTAGCATTTGTAATATTCAAACTATCTAAATTGCTTTCTGATGCAACAAGTCCAGGAGAAGCAAATACACTTTCAGTCAGATTCACAAGAGCTTCTATTGAAGGGGTTTATGGTTTCTTAAATAGACTATTAATCCCTTTTGGATTACATCATATCCCAAATAATTTATTCTGATTCCAATTAGGAAGTTTTGCTAAAGAAGGTGGAAAAGCAGATGAAGTTGTAAACGGAGATATCTTTATTTTCTTACAAGGAGTTGCTAAAAACAACCCAGGTGGATTATTCCAATCAGGTTTCTTCCCAATGATGATGTTTGGATTACCTGCATTAGTTGGAGCTTTTGTATATACAGCAGAAAATAAAGAACAAAAAATCAGAGTTATAGCTCTTCTTGGTTCTGCTGCACTTGTAAGTTTCCTTTCAGGAATAACAGAACCACTTGAATTTGCATTCCTTTATGCATCACCATTATTATTTGTTGTACATGCTGTTTTAACTGGTATTTTTGCTTTTATAACAGGTGCATTTGGAATTCAATTAGGATTTGGTTTTTCAGCTGGATTAATGGATTACATTTTAAGTATTCCTAAATCACTTGCTATAATTAAAGAATCAGGATTTACTGGAGCAAATAAAGTATTTGCAAACCCAGGTTGAATAATTCCTATCGGTGCTTTAACAGCAACTACATATTTCTTTGTTGGAACACTATTAATTAAAAAATTAAATCTAAATACCCCAGGTAGAGGTACAGGAAAAATTGCTGATGAAGAAATAGAAAACCAAAAATCAAGCAAAATAGAACAAACAGATTCTAAATCTAAAAGTACTTTATCTAAAAAAGCAGTAACCATCATAAAAGCATTTGGTGGTTGAGAAAATATTGTAGAATACAATAACTGTTCAACAAGATTAAGATATATTGTTAAAGATGGTTCTAAAATCGATGAAAAACTGATGAAAAGCGCTGGAACTTTTGGATTAATTAAAATTTCTGAAAATTCATTCCAAGTAATTATTGGTGTTGAAGCAGAACTTTTAAATAACCAAATAACCGCAAACATCGGTGCTCCTTTAGAATAATTAAAAAGTTCAAGTTATAAAAAGACTTGAATTTTTTAATCAAATTCTTAAGTTATGAATATAATTAAAGCAATATGAATAAAAACATTTTAATTTTTGACAAGGATTTAATTGAAGAAATTGATAAAAAGAACTTTTCTATTTCTTCTTTTAAAAAAATTTGAAATTTTATCGAGAAAGAACCTTTTAACTTTATTAAAACAAATTCAACAGATTTATCTAAAAAATTAGATATTTCTCAATCTACTGTTTCGCGTTTTGCAACAAAAATAGGGTTTGCTAGTTTTAAAGATTTACAAATTTATGTATCTCAAAGAATTCAATATAAAAAAGATTTAGAAATAGATATTAAAGATGAAAATAATTTAACTTTAACTCAAGTAATGAATAATATAAAATCACATTATCTTTTTTCTTTAGAAAGCACTTTAACTAATTTAAATCTAGAAAAAAACATTACAGATTATATTAATACCCTTTTAAAATACAGGAAAATGACAATTTTCTTTGGTGTTGGAGAATCTGCTCTTGTAGCAAAATACCTTGCAACCAATTTAAGAAAAATAGGTTTTAACACTATTTTTATCAATGATATCCACGAATTTTTTTCTTTTAGTAACTTATTAAAAGACCATATGCATATTACTTTAATTTCTAAAAGTTGCAAAACATTAGAAATTAAACAAATAAAGGAGTATTTAGACAAATTTTCCATTGCTACAAGCATATGGACTAAAAATAGCAAAATAACTGTTACTAAAAATGTGCAAAACGTAATATTTTTAGATAGTATTGAACAAAATTACAGAATTGGTTCAATTGGTTCAAAAATTTCTGCCTTTATCATTGCAGACATAATTTTTACTTATTTAAGTTCCAAAATAGATCATAAACAAACTATTTTTGCCAAAATTGAAAACAACATTGACCAGTGAAATAATTTAAATATTAAAGATAAAAAATAACTATAATAATAAAAAAGTTTTATAATATTATTAATAAAAATAAAAAATAGGAGAATAAATGAAATCAACAGTTAAAAAAACAATTGATGATCTACAATTAAAAGGTAAAAAAGTTTTAATAAGAGTAGATTTTAACGTTCCAATTAAAGATGGTAAAATTACTTCTACAAAAAGAATTGTAGCTTCTCTTCCAACAATTAAAAAAGTTATTAGTGAAGGGGGAAAAGCAATTGTCTTTTCTCACCTTGGAAGAATTAAAGAAGAAGCAGATAAAGCAAAAAAATCTCTTCAACCAGTTGCTATTGAACTTTCTAAACAATTAAATCAAGAAGTTCTTTTTATTAGCGAAACTAAAGGAAAAAAACTTGAAGATGCAATTAAAAAATTAAAAGATGGGCAAATTTTATTATTTGAAAATACAAGATTTGAAGATTTAAATGATAAAGCTGAATCAAAAAATAATCCAGAATTAGGAAAATACTGAGCTTCTTTAGGTGATGTATTTATTAATGATGCTTTTGGAACCGCTCATAGAGCACACGCTTCAAATGTGGGTATTGCTTCTAACATCAAAGAATCTGCAATGGGTTACTTATTAGAAAAAGAAGTGAAAGCACTTTCCAAAATTGTTACAAATCCAGAAAAACCTTTTGTTGCAATTATAGGTGGGGCTAAAATTTCAGACAAAATCGGTGTTGTATCATCACTTTTAGAAAAAGCGGATAAAGTTATTATTGGTGGTGGTATGGCTTATACATTCAATAAAGCTTTAGGTTTTAATATTGGAACTTCTCTTGTTGAAGAAGATAAGATTGAGTTAGCAAAAGAATATTTAAATAAATACAAAAACAAAATTATTTTACCAGTTGATCACGCTATGGGTAAATCTTTTGAAGATCAACCAAGAATTTTAAATGACTCAAATCCTTTACAAATTCTTGATAACACAATGGGACTAGATATTGACAAATATTCAATAGAATTATTTAAAAAAGAACTTGAAGGTGCTAAAACAGTTCTTTGAAATGGACCAATGGGAGTAACAGAATTTTCTAACTTTAAATATGGAACAGAAGAAGTTGCAAAAGCAATTTCTAAACTAAATGGCACTTACTCTGTAATTGGTGGGGGAGACTCTGTAGCGGCAGTTGAAAAACTTGGTTTTGAACAAGCATTTAGTCATATTTCAACAGGTGGTGGAGCTTCTATTGAGTTCTTAGAAGGGAAAGAATTGCCTGGAATTAAAGCAATTCAAAATAAATAATTAACTAAATAAAATCTATTTTTTTAGATTTTATTTTTATATTTTACAAAAATGAAAAAACAAAAATTTATTAAAAAGTTATTTATTCCACTTGCTTCTTTTACTCCATTAATGCTTTTTTCTTGCTCAAACACTAAAAATGAAATTTCTGTGAAACCAACCAATGAACATCAATATGAAAAATCCAATGACTATAAAACTCTAAAGAATGCTAAGAAAACATTCTCTGATGAAGAAAAAAATATTTCTAAATTTTTTGAAAAAAAGATTGATAAAATCTCTCATGCAAAACAATTAGAAATATTAAAAGAATTTTTACAAGAACAAAATTTAACACTTTCTAGTGATATTTCTGTTAGTTCTGTAACTCTCCAACCAACAAGAATGTATTGAGCTTTTAAAATCAAAAATATAGAAGAATCCTTTGGTTTTGGTTTCTTTTACAAACAAAAAAGTAAAGAAAACAAACCAGAAAACCCTCAAAATCCTCCTTCAAAAGAACCCAAACCAACACAGCCAGTTACAAATCCTAAAGATAATCTCCCAGAAACCGAAACACCAAAAGAAAACCCAAACAACGGAATGCCACCTTATTTTGATCCTTCCAATGTTGAAAAACAATTAAGAGAAGCTAGAGAAAAACGAGAAAGAGAAGATCAAATAAAAAGGGATGATTTAGGTCCACAAGATTCTGATTTAATTATTTCTGAAAGTGAAGCTTATAATGAAATTTTAGATAGAAGTTTTGCAATTTCCTTTAATTCTAACGGAGTTGATCCTGAAGATAATCAATCTGGTGTAATAGCAAATAATCCAAATGGTACTGCTTGATTATTGGATTATGCTTGAAAAAATAATCAAGAAAATTCTGATGAATTAGTTCTTTTCCTTGCTACTAATGCTCACGTGTATCAACGTGCATATAATGTTTTAGATCAAAAATGAAAAACTGATTTTCCTGATTATTTCTCTAAAAATTCTACAGATTCAATTGAAAGTTTTAACATCGGTTTTGCTCCTAAAAACATAGCAAATAATGCTTCAATAAATAATTTGGAACACCCTGGACAAGGTAATAAAGCAATCTATTATACTAATGCAACATCAGCACAAACTACAAAGTATGATGACACAACATTAAATGGTTTTATTAAAACTACAAATGTTTTTGATAATCCAAAAACAGTCTTTGTTGCTACAAATTTCTTTGATGATCAAACAAATAAAAAATTAGTAGAAAGTGCTCAAAAACAAGAAGAAGACAAAAATAAAGATTTAGTTGTAGGAAAAGATTTTGCAGTCTTTTCATTAAAAATTCACTATAATAATTTGAAAAATGCAACAGATGCTAATTTAACTCAATTTAAAACTAAAATAGATAATGCAATTGCTGCATTAAAAAATAGTATCACAAGATCAAAAGGTAAAAATAATATACCTAATGTTGAAAATAATTCTATTCCTTATCTTGATATTGATTATGCAAGTCAATGATTAAATAAAGAAGATGCTAAAATTAATCAATATAATTCTAAAAATCGTTCTCACGCAAATCTTAAATCAATATACATTGCTGGTTATCCATCAACAGACAATCAACAATTTTGAATGCGTAATTACTCCAAAAATATAGAAAGAGACAGTGCAGCATTTGCACAAAGAGCAAACTTTACTAATGGCCAAGATGTTAAATCTGAACTTGATAATAATAGAACAATGAAAGGGATTGGTTATCAAGGTCTTATAAGTAATTCCGGTCTCTTTTGAGGTTCTTCTGGCTCATTAGCTCTTAATGAATATGGTATTGCAGTAGGAATTTTTGCAACAACAGCCAATAAAGGAGATTGAAAAGATATTTCTGGTAAAGGTGGCGTTGTCTTTCTAACGCAATATGCAGACGATGCTTTCTACGGACCAGCTCATAATTTAATCGATGGATCAAATAAACAAAAATATCCAAAACAAACAAAATCTTATAAAGAAAATCTTACCAAAATGAAAGCAGATTATGAAGGATTTACTCATACTGCTTTATTCCCTGAAGGAGTTTAGGAAGTGTAATAAATTTTGTGTAAAAATTTCTCAATAGCAAATATTTAAATTAAAATATTTATAAGGAGAAATTTTT
>NZ_JBTGVD010000001.1:0-76018 GCF_054343395.1 Mycoplasma sp. CB776 | reverse complement strand
TTATCACAAATGAAACAGGAAGAGATATCGAATTAGTTTTTTATGATTCTTCAACTGTTTATTTTGAATCTTTTCAAAGAAATGGACTAAGAATTCCGGGTTATTCTAAAGATGGAAAATTCAAAGAAGATCAAGTTGTTATAGGAATGGCAACAGATAGTAATGGTATTCCGATTTTTATAAAAGTTTTTAAAGGAAACACAGCAGATTCAAGCACAATGATTCCTTTTATTGAAGAAATGAAGAAAAATTACAATCTCAAAAAAGTCACTATTATCGCAGATAAAGGAATGTCAATAAACAAAAATCTCCGTTATTTAGAGCAAAAAAACATTGATTTTATAATTTCTTATAGGTTAAAATCATCAAGCAAAGAATTTAAAGAATTTGCACTTGAACAAGAAGGTTATATCGATATAAACAAAAGCTTGAAATACAAAGAATATCACTATAATTCCCATTGAAACGGAAAAAGAGTAAATGAGACAATTAGAAGAAGAATCGTTGCTTTTAGTAAATCAAAAGCAAAAAAAGATTATGAAGATAGACAAATATTAATTAAAAATTTCCAAAAAAGACAAAACAAAATTGGAAGAGTTAGTGCAGAAGAAATTATAGGAATTAAAAAATATAAATTCTTTAAAAGAGTAGGGAAAATGGAATTCGAACTCGATTATGAAAAAATCATAGAAGATGAAAAATTCGATGGACTCTATGTTTATGAAACTTCTAGACTAGATTTAAGTCCAGAGCAAATTATTGAAATATATCACAAACAATGACAAATTGAAGAGAATTTTAGAACACTAAAAAACACACTAAAAGTTAGACCAATTTATGTATGAAAAGATTCTCATATTTTAGGACATTTTATACTTAATTTTTTAGCGTTAGTTGTATTAAAATATTCCATTTTCTTAATAAATAAATTTTATAAAGAAAATGGACTTGTAGATAAAATAACAAATGATAAATTCATTGAAGCATTTAACTCTCAAACAAGTGTTGTAACTGAATTTAAAGGTGAAATAATTAAAGTAGAAACCTTAAATTATAAAACCGACGAAAGCAACGATAATATCAAATATTGATACGACATAAAAAGAGTTTTATCAAAAATGGTATAAAGAAAAAACAAAAACAATAAAATCAACCAAAAAAATGGTTGATTTTGTCTTTTTTGCTATTAACTGGGAAACTCGGGACTATGGGAATAATTTTATCTTTAAATTCTATTATATTAAGAAGTAATGAAAGTCTATTTAAACAAAAATTTAATGATTTAAAATTTGTTCTTTTAGCTTTTGCAATTAGTTTTGTTGTTCTTTTACCAGTTACTTACATACCAGAATTTTCCAAAGTGTTTAATATGAATGTATATGTAAATTCATTTAATAATTGAATATTTGCATTACCATTTATTTTTGGGTTAGTACCAACATTTTTTATTGAATTTATCAAATTAATTAAACTATTTGTAAATAAAAAACTTAAAGTCAATTAAATAAACTTTAAGTTTTTTTCATCATTATTTTAATAACTTTAAATCTCATTTAAAGTTTGAATGAAAATAATTATTTTGTATTTATAGAAAGTATATCATTTACAGTATTTACATCCATAAGTTCTAAGTTGTCTGACTTATCAATTGAGTAAAAATCAACTTTAATTAAATTAGATTCTCTTGGTTGAGAATAAAGCTGAAATTCATTATAAAAAGGAAGAATATAGACCTTTTTATCTTTTTCATTTATATAAACTTGACTTACAGAAAATTGAGTTTTAGGAATATAAATATTTGCAATTAAATCTTTATCATTAAAATATGTTCAATATTCTCTTCTGTATTGCTCAAAATTATTTCTAACATATTCTGAAATAAAAGGATCTAATCAATGAGAATAACTTCTATAGTTTTCTTGAGTTATTTTTATTGATAAATGGTCTGAATCTTGTTGTTTTTGAGAATCGAATAAATCTTCTAAAAGAGATTTTTTAGCAGATGAATCTTCTAATGTTAATTTATCAAAATAAAAATCATTCTTTAAATCTTTTGTATTTATAAATTCTTTATATTTAGATTTAACATCATCATTGTTAAGTAAATCTTCTCTTACAACTTTTTGATTAAATAATTCTGTTGTTTCATCACTATCGTTAGGTTGAAATTTCTTGAAATCTTCATCTGTATTTATTATAGTCCAACTTGTTTTTCCTTTTAATTTATTTCTTGCTAAAAATGAAATTGAATAATTATGATTAGGATCAGAATTTTCATCTAAGTGAAAATTAGGTTTATCTATAATATAAAACTTATTTTCATTATTTTTATAATATAAAGTTCTGTCATCATATAATAAATTTCTTGAAATTTTATTTGTGTGAAAAACATAAAGATAATTTTCTTTAAAGAATTTGTCTTTAGAAGTATTATCGTAATTATCTTTTAAAAATTTATTAAATGCTTCTCTTTCTTCTTCTGTAATCAGATGATTATAACTATCTACTTTGTCAAATCTTCTTGGAAATTTCAGTGAAACTTTTTTTTCATCATAAAGAAATTCTTCTTTTATAAAATCATTTTTAACTTTATAAGTTGAATTCACTACTAAATTTCTGTATTTTTCCTGTAATTTAGATTGTTCTAATTGCTCTTTTTCTTCTTTAGATTCTTGAGCACAAGAAACAGCAATAAAAGAAAATGGCAAAATTAATGAAGAAGATAGGAATAACAATTTTCTTTTTTTAAATTTTTTCATATTATTCTCCTTTATTTGATTGCAATATTATTATATAACTTTATTTGCAAAAACTGAAAAAAATTTAATTTTTTAGAATAGTTTTTATTAAAAATGTGAATTTTTATGAATAATTTAACATTTTAACTTAAACTTCCAACTTTTAAAATAATTATCTACTTTCTTATACTTTCAATAATCTTATAAAGAAAAACTTAGAGAAAATTCTCTAAGCTTATTAAGTTATTTTTTAGTTGCAATAATGTATGCTGTTTTTATTTCTGAATTTAAACTTTCACCTACAGGAGCAAGGAATTTATATTCTACATTATAAATGTCTTCTGGAGGTGTATTTTCATCAGGTTCTAAACCATAAACGGTTTGTGTTTTTTGTTGTGATTTATAAAGGTTTTTTGCTAATTTAGAACTGTTTTCAGTAGTTTCTACTTTAATAGACGAAAGTTTTGGATCATTTTTAAGAATTTCTCCATCTAAACTTTGTAAGATGGAAATTTCTTCAGCATCTTCATCATTTGTTTCTTTTACTGTTGTAGTTGCATCATTAAAATAGAATTTTTCAAAATATTCATAAGTAGATTTAAAAGCAGGTGTATAGTTAACATAGTCAAAGTTTCTTAAATTTGGAAGTGCTTCAAAGTTTAATTTATAACCACGTCCTGACTCTTCCACAAAGTTATCGTCTTTTTGCACATAATTATATCTAACATTTTCAGCTGATTCAAAAATTAACTCATCAACTGAATAATCATCACCTTTATAAAGATTATCATAAAGGTCATCTAATAATTGATTTGCCAAGTTATCATCGATATCTTTTGTAATAATTCAGGCATCTAATAATGTCATATTGTTTTTTGGTCTTATTGCTCTTACTGTAGTTCCATCTTCAACGTTGCTAAAATTGTCATTACCGTTGAGTGCATCTAAAGCATCACCATTATAAATAAAACCTACTTCTTGTTTTACTCCAGAGTCAATTAAAGCTGTTAATAATTCTAAACCTGAACTTTTAACACTGTTAATTTTTGTATCAGATAAAGGATGATTTGTTGATTTTTGAACAATTTCAAGAAATTTATTAATTTGCTCTTGATAGTTTTCTTTATCAACAACTCCTGTATAACCATTATTTTTAAGTTTTGGATCATTTACTAGCTCACTACCTAAAAGTAGATTATCTCTCATTGCTTCAGTTCATTCAAAATATTTGTAACCATTTTGAATTAAAGTTTGAGCAATGGATATAGAATCTTGTTTATCAAAACGAATACCTTTTTCTCTAATTTCTTGTTTTTTAGCATCGTCTCAAGAAGCTACTGCTTCTTTTAATGGTACTTTTTTACCATCTTTATCGTAATCACCAACTGTATAAGTGAAAACTTTATCTTGAATATAATAAGGGATTAAAAATTCTCATAATTGATCTTGAATTCCATCACCATCAATGTCGATAATCCCTTTGCTTTTATCACCTTCAACATAAAGAAATTGATTATAATTATCTAAATGTTCTAAAGTTTCTTTTCTTAAAAGCGATTCTATAACTTTCCTTTTATTATTAATGTTTTCTTGTGCACTTAAATTAGGATTATGTTTTAGTTTATTTGCAAGTGCTTTATTTTTTCTAAATAATCTTTCAAAATCAATTTTTCTAATTAATTGTTTTTGAATCATTCTAACAATTTGGAAATCTGAACCAACTCCACCAATAACCCTATTATCTTCTATAGCTTTAGAAAATTCAGAAACATCACCAAATTCTTTATAATTAAAATGTTTATTTAAACCATCAACTGTGCTTTTAGAAAGATAGTTTTGATAGTTCATAATAATTGGTTTAAAATTAGCAGTTGTTTTAATATAAGTTACTCCAATAACTGTTGGAACTAAAACTAATGAAGAAGCTGCGATTGTTCATTTTGCTTTATTTGATAATGCCATTTTTTACTCCTTTTTTGGAATTTTTAGTTTTATAAACTATATAAACAACATTTCCCACAACGGTAAAAAGTAACATAATTGCACCTAAAGCAAGTGCTCAGGTTTTAAAAGTTCCTTGATATAATTCGACCCCTATTGTGGAAACATTAGATGTAATTCTTGTGATAATAAAATCATCAAAAGAAAGAAAAGCTACAATAATGAACACAAAAGAAATAGCAGGAAGCATATATGTTAAATAAATTTTAAATCAAGTTTTTATTCTTCCGTATCCCAAGTCTAAAGAAGCTTCAAAAAGGTTTTTAGAAAATTTTTCACTTCTTGGATATAAAAGCATAATCCCGTAAGGAAGAGTCATAGTTACATGACTAACAATTGCTCTTATCATTCCTTCTTCAGTAGCTTTTAAAACTCCTAAAACAAGTGAAAGCAAGATTGCTAGTGAAATAGCTGTAATAATATCTGGGTTAATTAAAGGGATGTTAGAACTTGTATTAATATAAGTTTTTACACTTTTATTTTTTTGCTTTCATAAAGCAAAAACGGTAATTAACGAAATAAATATAACAATTATAGCTGTTGCAATAGCTATGATAAATGAGTTTGCAAGTGCAAGTAATTTTTCTTGAGATGCTAAGTCTTCATAACCTTTTCAACTAAATGTATTTCAAGTAGTAGAAATAAGTTCTTTATCAGATGGTTTGTTAAAAGAATAGATTAAACCAAAAAATATTGGTGTATAAAAAAGAATTAAAATTATTCAAATGTAACTTTTTCTTAAAATTTCATACTTTTTAAAAAAATCTAATAATCTAGTCATTTTTAATTCCTTTCAATTTTAATAATACAATTGGAAAGAAATAAATTATTGCATAAATCCCCATCATAACTACAATAGTAATTAAAACTAAAGATGATGATCTTGCAAGATCAAATGGGTTAGATGGATTAGCGTTAATATTGATTAAGTTTCCAATCAGTTGATTTTGACCACCATTTGGTAGTAATTTATCAGAAATAATGATTGAAGTTGCTGCAAGTAGAAATACTAATCCAATACCTGAAAAAATGGCTTTTAATCCGTAAGGTAAAACTATTTTAAAAAGTGTTTGAGTTTTATTGTATCCTAAATCTGCAGAAGCTTCTAAAATATTTTTAGGCATATCTCTAAAAACTGTGTATAAAGGAATAATCATAAATGGAAGATTTAAAAATACTAATCCTAAAATCATAAATCAGATAGTATTTAAATCTGCTTCATCAAACATTGTTACAAAAAGAGCTCTTAAAGAGAATGTTTTTGCTATTGTGAATATAATCAAAGGTGAAACAATAAGAGAAATTGAATAAATTTTAAATACCTTTGATTTTGCTGTTGAAACATAAAAAGCATAAGGTAAAGCAATTATTAAACAAATAATCGCTGTTGCAATACCTACAAATACAGATCTCCCTATAATTACTCATGTTTCTTTTTGTTGAATGAATAAATGATTATTAAAAGTTTCACCATCATCAGTGGAAATAGGTGCTACTGCTTTAATAAAAAGTAAAAGTAATGGCAACAATATGAAAATAATTGAAAATAAAATATAAGGAATTGATAAAGAAAGTCTTGGATTAAATCCTGACTTTATTTTTTTCAAAATATTAGTTATCATTTGCTAAAAAGCCTTTACGATCTTTTTTCATTAAGTGTAATGCTTCTTTAGTTCAATGAACATAAACATTTTCACCAATTTCAAAATTTTCAATTGTTTCAGCTTGAATTATTTTGTTTCCTACTTTTACATTTATAAAGTAGTATGACCCTTTATAAGTGCTTTTTTCCACAACACCAAAATAGTGACTTCTTACTTTTCTTGATAAAACTATGTCTTCTGGTCTAATTAAACCATCTAGTTTTTCATCTTTTGCAAAATCTGTATGGATTGTTTCAACTAAGTGATTTAAAATCATTACTTTTCCTGGTTCCACAAATTGTGCATCAAAGAAGTTAGCATCACCAATAAAGTTTGCTACTCATTTATTTACAGGATAATCATAAATGTTTTTTGGTGAATCATATTGTTCAATTTCACCATCTCTAATTACCGCAATTTTATCTGAAAGTTCTAAAGCTTCATCTTGATCGTGAGTAACGAAAATAAAGGTAATTCCTAATTTTTGTTGAACTGATCTTAATAATTGTTGCATTTTTTGTCTAATTTTTGCATCAAGCGCTGATAATGGTTCGTCTAATAAAAGGATTTCTGGTTCAATAACTAATGAACGAGCTAGTGCTACCCTTTGTTTCATACCACCTGAAAGTTCGCTAATATTTTTATTTTCATTTCCTTCAAGACCAACTATTTTAATAATATCTGAAACTTCTTGTTCCATTTCTTGTTTAGTAATTTTTCTAGTTAAATATCTTTTTTGAAAATGTTCTGTTTTTGTATTAACATAATTTTCTCAATAAGAATATTTAAAATCAGAATCATCCAATCATCTTTGGATTTTTGCTTTTTTAAGTTTAGAAAGTTTAGAATCGTTTAATTCTTCTTTATAAATGGCTTGTTGTTTATCAATTTCAGCCATTTTTTCATTAGCATGTTTTGTTCATTTTTCTTTATTTTCTTCTAATTTTTTAAGTATATTTTCATTTATATTTGTTTTTGGATAACGTTTTAATTTAAGTCCGTATTTAATATTTCCAGAAACTGTCAAGTGAGAAAATAAAGCATAGTCTTGGAAAATAGTAGATACATCTCTTTTATTAGCTGGTAAGTCTTTAATATCTACCCCATCAAATTTAATTTCACCACGAGTGGTTCACTCAAAACCACCAATTAGTCTAAGAATTGTAGTTTTTCCTGAACCTGAAGGTCCAAGTAAAGTAACAAAATCGCCTTTTTCAATTTTTAAATTTACATTATTTAAAACTTTTTTCTCACCAAATTCTTTATCAACATTTTTTAATTCAATGAGAGTCTTTTGTTTTTCTTTTTGAATCATAAATAAATAAACCCTTCTTTAATAATTAAAATTTTTTTATAAAATATCAAAAACCTCATTATCTAAAGGAAAAAATTCCTTCTCTAATGAAGAAAAATGGGATAATTATCAAAAATATTTTGAGAAGTTTCTGTAGGTAAAAACTTTAAATCAGAATAAACTAAACTGATAAATTTATAAAGTTTTATTCTCAAATTTCCTAAGTTTAAAAATTTCATATTGCAATTATACCAAAATTCAAAAAATGCATTAAAAATTAAGAAAAAAACAATCCTTAAAAGGATTGATAATTTATACTAATTTAAATATTAATGATCCTTCAGCAATTATTGAACCTTTAGCTTGAAGTAAATATGAACCTAAAGAATCTTTTATTAAGTTTTCATCCATATAAGTTGGATGAGGATCGTTATTATTAGCTTTATTATATTTAATTAATTTTTTGTTTAAAGCAACTACTCTAATGATGTAAAGATTTTGAGATCCATCACCATCTTTTTTAGGTAATAATATTTTTTGAGCATCTCTATTTGCATTTTCATTATGAACATTAAAATTAAGTTCAAAAGTTGAGTTTAAAATGTTTTTTGAAGTTTCTTGATCGTTGTAGTACTCTTCACCAACAGAAACAAACATTTTATCAGCAACTGCAGGATTTTCAATATTGATTTTGCCACCTAAAATTTTAATTTTATTTCTATATTCTGCTTCATTTTCGTTTTTTACTGGACTATAATTTTCAATTCAGTACATATATGACTGTGCTTCTTCTATTTTATTTCAACTTAATCCAAAAGTTTTTAATTGGCTTAAATTATTTGAAGTGCTTGTGGAAAAATAACCAGTATTTAATATATTATTTTGGATTGCGTTTGATTTTATTTCAAGTTTTTTAACTTCATTTGAAGCATATAAATTTCCATTTGATTTTACAGAAGGATGTTGTTCATATGCAAATGTTAAAACGCCTTCAGCAATAGTTTTGTCTTTAATAGCATCATAGAAATCACCTAAATAATATTTATCGTGATTTGATTTTACATTTAATTTTGCTTCACTTAGAGCATATACTCTAACTTCGTAAATATGTTCTGTTGGAGGAAGAGGACCAAAATACAAACTTGAATTATGATCATTCATTTGGTCATTTGAATTTATCATTTGTTTTATTTCGCTGTTATTTTGTTGTTTTAGAGAGTAATCTGCTTCTAAAGAAGTTACTGTTTCAGGAATATCAAAAACTCCTCAATGGGTGAAAATTCTGCCCATTACTTCTGTTGCAGTTTTATCAACTAATACTACTGCATATGATTTAGCATTTTCTACTTTATTTCAACTTAAAGGAAGACTTTTTCCAAATGAAGTTGTAGAATGAGAATTCATATCCTGTTTTGCAGCATATTCTTCATTTAAAAAACCATTTACAACCCCAGAACTAGTAACAGTAATTTTTGATTTTTCACTAAGTGGTTGCTCTGGTGTGTTAGTTTGACCTGTTGCAGGTTTTCCATCAGAAGGATTTGTCGGTTCAACAGTTATATTTTCTTCTTTGTTTGTTTGATTACAAGAAACAAAGAAACCAAAAGAAGAAGCTAATGCTAAACCTCAAAAGTATAATAATGATTTTTTATTCTTTTTCATTTTTCCCCTATTATTTGTTTTATCTCTAAATTATATTATTTATTTTTTAAAAGAAAAATAAAAACATCAGTTTATAAAATAAAATATAAAATAAACTGATGTTAGAATTTTAGCATTTTAATTATTTCTAATATTTTTATTTGATTAAATGTCTATTTAAAATTTTACTACTTATAACTAAAAGTGGTAAAGAAATAAAGAATACAATGTATGATAATAAATTTAAACCAAAAGATAATAAAAAGTAAAAAATAGGAATATTTTTTATTGGTTTTAAATACTCTTTAAAATAAATATAACCGCTTATAGAATGTGAAATTAAAATAAAAATAGTTATTATATAACTAATAAAAATTAAGTTTAAATTTTTAAATTTCTTAAAAATTCCTATTGTCGTAATTAAAATTAAAGGTAAAAAATAATCTAAAAAATAAACCCCTATTCTATCTTGAATTTTTTCTACATAAAAAATTCCTGAAATAAAAAAACCACTAAAAGTTGGGGAAATGATTATTAAATAAATCAATACAGGAATAACTGTTGATATAAAACCAATAGAAATTGAACTTATTAAAATAATAATTTCGTGTATTTTTGCAATGTTTCCTAATCCGTTTGGTAAATCTGGAATAATTTTTTCAATAAATTTAGAAATAATAATTAATGCTAAAACAAAAGCAGAAAAAATAATTTCTTTTGTTCTAGTCATTTGTCCTTTCTGATGCAAGAAATAGCAACTCCTTACGCCGGCATTAACCGAATCAAGTTAAAAGGGTATAATCTCAGCTTAAAAGCACCCCTGTGCATCGTTTAAATTATACAATTTTTTGTAAAAAACAGGAATTTAAAGGAAAAATAGTAAAAAATCTTTGCTATATCAACTTTTTTTTTTTTTTTGTAAATGCCTTTTATAATTTAGTTATGAAAGAAGTTACATTTTATATTGATTTAAACGAAAATACACCATATTTTCAACAAAAAATTACAAATAAATCTAAAAAGGTAGAAAAGGATAAAAAAGTAATAGATAATTTAATATATATACTAGAAGAATATTTAAAACCTGAAATTTTTGAAAAATTTTTTTTAAAAAATCTGGAAGAAGAATCTGAATTTATACCTGGTTTTTTATATAAAGAAAGAAGAATAAAAAAAGACTTTTATATTTTTAAAGAAATTTTAGAAAAAAGTTCTAGTTATGAAATAATAAACAACGATCTTGGTTATAAAGGTTTAAATAATAATAATGAAATTTATACACAATCCTTGAATTTTATTTTTGATTTTTCTACAGAAGAAATTGAAAAATATTTTAAATATCCAAATTTAAATAAAATTTTAATTACTACTCACTTCTCATCAAAAGAAAATTATTTTAAAATTTTAAGGCTTGATTTTTTAGATATTCCTGAAAATGAAAATAGTTTTCAAAAAGAAACAAATGCAGAAATTAAAATAATTTTTGAAAAACCAATTAACAATTCACCTTATTTATCAAATTATAGAAATAATGAATTTTTATTTCTATTAGGAGAAACTTTGATTGAACAAAAAAATCAATTATTTTTAGGCACTAGAAATAATAAATTAATAAATTTTTTAAAAATAGAAAAGTTTTTAAATTTTTTCATTGAAAAATCTGATGATAAAGACAAAGAATTTACTTCTATTCTATTGGAAGAAAATAAAGATTTTTTTCTTTATATAGAAGATAAAAATAACAATTTAGAAAAGGAGATTCGAAACAATAAAGAAATTTTAATTAGAGATATAAATGATACTGATGAAAAAATAAAATTATCTTTTAATTCAAATTCTTTTATATCTATAAAAGAAAAATGAATTGAACAACTAGTATTAAAATCAGAACAAAAAAAGAGTAAATTAATTTCTTTAGAAGAAAGATTAAAAGAAAAAAATGAACAAATAAGTAATTTTGATCAAGAAAAAAGAAATTTACAAAAACTATTATTTGATAAAAAACTAGAAATGGAAATCGAATTTGATTATAAAATAAAAAATGAATTATCAAATGAAAATGACATTCAAAGCAAAATTTCAAACCTAGAAAAAGAACAAACTCAAAAAAGAGAAGAAATTAAAAAACAATTTAAAACTTTAGAAAAAAAATATAGTAGTAGTCAAAATTTTGAAATACAAACAATTGAAGAACAAATAAAACAGCTAAAAGAAAAAAAATCTTATTCTTATCAAATTAGAAAAAATCTAGAACTTCAAAAAAGTATATTATCAAATGAATTAGACCAAATAGAAAAAGATATTTCTTCACAAATAAGTTTAATTGAGTTGTCAGAAAAAGAAAGAACACAACTTTTTAGTGAACAAGAAAAAATAAAAAATGAAATCAATTTATATTCAAAAAATAAGAATTTTTTAGAAAAAGAAGACTTGAAATTTTATAAATTAAAACTTAATATAAAAAATGATGAGCAAAATTCATTACAAAGACTTAAAGATTTTGTTAATGATGAAGTTAAAAATGAAAAAGATTTTATAAATAAAAGTATAGAAACTAATTTTCTACATTCTGAAATTACATCTGCTTTTTTTGATTTTGGACTCCTCTTTAAATACAAAAGATATTACAACTCTCTTAGAAATTTAAAAAGAGGTATTGTTAAAAATCCATATATTCCAATGGCTATTTATAATCCTGAATTTATAAAATCAAAAAATGATTGAGAAACATATCAAATAAAAACCAAAATTTCATTAAATAGCAAACAACAAGAAACTATCAAAAAAGCAATGTTTTCGCCTGCTATTTCTTATTTGCAAGGACCACCAGGGACCGGGAAAACACAGACAATTTGTGCTTTAATTGATGAAATAATAACGGAAGAAAAGGGAAATATTCTTATAAGTTCTTCCACTCACGAAGCTATAGAAAATGTTTTTGATAGATTATTTGAATTGAAAAAAAATAATCCAAACTTTCTTTTTTTGAAGAAAATAACAAAAAATAGAAAAAATAATATTTTTTCAGAAGAGAGATTTTTTGAAAATTGATTTTCCGCCTTAAGATCAAATTTCAAAGGAAAAATTTTAGATGATTATAATAAATTGGAATTTTTTGATAACAAGGAATTAAAAAATTTTTTAGAAAATATAGAGAAAGAAGGAAAAATTAATTATTTTGATATTTATTTAGCAGCTTTTTATGCTAAAGAAAATAATTTTAGTGAAACTTCTTTAAATTTAATAAAACGGGATTCTAAAATGAATTTTCCAGAACAAACAAAATACAATGGTGAAATTGACACAGAATTTCTGAAAGTATATTTAAAAAAATTTTTAAGTGAAATAAATATGCAAAATGAATTTTTTGACAACTTCACAAACTTAATTATTAGTCATTTTAAAGAACAAGATGTATTTATGTCTTGTGCAACATTAAAAAATAAAATAAATAAACTTAAAGATAATGATACTGAAATTAATGATAGATTTAAAAAAATGAATGATTTCTTTTCTTCTAAAAATAAAGATGAAACAACAAGTTTCTATTCTAAATATAATAATAAATTTTATGATAGATGTTTGAAAAACAATAAAATTAATGTAATTGGTTTAACTACAACAGCTGAAAAAGTTCTTTATGACTCAAATAAAAATAATGAGTTTTGATTATTTAACGATTATGAAATTTATTATCAAATAATTGATGAAGTTTCAAAATGTTCTACCCTTGAAATTGTAAATAATATAGGGATTTCTAATAAGGTTTTATTAGCTGGTGATTATAAACAATTACCACCTGTAATTGATATAGATGAAGGAAATATTTTAGAAGAAAAAGAATTTGATGAAAACATAGAATACACAGAAAAAGATCTTTGAGAAATAACAAAAGAGTTTATGGAAAACGATGAAATAAAAGGAATAAGAAATGATATTTCATTTTATGTTCAATTTCAAAATGAAATTAAATTTCCTTTTTTTAAAGAACACTGTAAAAGATTGTTAAACTATCAAAATAAAAATTCTAGTTATTTTACTTTTTTAAATGAACAACATAGATTTACAGAAGACATTAATTCGATTGTTAATTTATTTTATTTAAATCAAGAAAAATTAATAACTGTTAAAAAAGAAAATACAACAGAATTAATAAATGCCATAATTCCTTATACATATGATTCATGAAGAATTCGTGATAACCAAATATTTTTTCTAGACACTACTTATATATCAAAAGATTTTTATAATTTTATTTTAGAGAAAAACGAAAATACAAATATTCCTTTTAACATTAACCAACAATCTTTTGATCAAAAAAGTTTACTTTTCTCTATTAATAAACAAGTTGAGTTAAACTCAGCATTTAATGAATATAATGCATATGAAATTGCAATGTTTGTTAAAAATCTTTTTGAAACTAACAAAAATAAAATTAATGAAGATGATTTAGGTATTATCTCAATGACACGAACACAAGCAGAAATTATTAAAGTATATTTTAATCTTGTTCTTAAAAATACAAATATTGATTTTAATAAAATAAAAGTTGATACAGTCGATAATTTTCAAGGAAGAGAAAAAAATATAATTATTATCGACTTTGTAAGGGCTAAAGGTAAATTATTCAAAACAAGCAATAATCAATCTGTAATTGAGCAATCACATAAGAGAAATTATATTTTTTACAAAAATCCAGAAAGAATTAATGTAGCTATTTCAAGAGCAAGAGAATGTCTAATTTTAGTAGGTGATTTAAATGAATATGCGGAAAATATTCGTATAAAAATAGATAATGAAGAAGATGAAAAATATATTTTTAAAATTATAAAATATTTAATTTCTAACAAAAAAGGAATAATTGAATTATGAAGAAAATAGAAACAATATTTTTAATACCTTATTTGAAAATGGATATCTCTTTAAAAATATTAAATTATGAACAAGCAGATGAATTAGAAAGTTATTTAATTTTTGCATTAATAAATAAAGATTATTTTATAAAAAAATTTCCAGAACAAATTGATGAATTTACATCTATAAAAGATTTTTATTGTTTTGTTTTTGGTTTAAAAAACAATAATTTTATCTTAATTGAAGAATATATTAAAAAAATGATGATGAATAGGATTATTTATAATTCAAAAACAACAGAAAAATATCAAAAAATGGATGATATTGAATTAGAAGATTCTTTAGATTGGATTTTAAGATTTTCTTTTATAGACAATAAAATAATAGAAAATTTTAATAAAGAACAATTTACAATATTAAACGAAGTGCAAAGTATAGAAAAAAAATATTTTCTTTTTTCTTTGAGCAAAAAATTTGATGATATTTTAGAAAATATAAAAAATCACAAATATAAAGATGAAGAAATAAAAATTGAAGAAAAAGAAGAAATCACTAAAAGTTTAATTGACAAAAACTTTGCTTCAACTATTTTTGAAAAAAATAATATCAATTCAATAGAAAAAGAAATTGAAAATTACATTATTCCAGAATTAAACAAAAAATCACAAAGAATAAAAGATTTAATAATTAATCAAGAAGATTTTAAAATAGTTAATAAAATAGAAAAAGTTTTATTTAGCGAAAATATGGATGTAGAAAGAAAAATTATTAATATTTTTCCTCAAGACACCTATAACTATGAACTTTGATTAAAAATTTTCCAGACATACAAGGAAAATTATCTTAAAAAAGAATTAAAAAACTTATTGAATTACAAATTCGTTAAAAAAGTGGATGAAAATGAAGAAATAGAAAATGAATCAAAAAATCCTGAATATAAATTTGAAAAATATTTTTTGAATAGTGAAAATACTGTATTTAATTATTCAAAAGAAGAAGTTCAAAAGGAATTATCTCAACCAAAACTTTCTATTCCTAACTATGAAGATTTAAAAATATTTAATAATAAATTATATGAAATGAAAAAAATTAATTATAAATTAAAAATTGAAGATTTTAGTGAAGAATTTCAAATTCAAGTTATAGAAAGAAAAAGACTAAACGAAGAATTTTTTTTAAGAGAAAATGAAATCTTCTTTGAACAATTAAAAAAGAAAACATCATATAGTCAATTTATTGAAGAATTTAAAAAATTGTTTAATCCACCTAATAAAAATAAGAATAAAAATAAAAAAAATAAAAAAGGAAAAAAATAATGAGTCACTCAGCAACTATAACATTTACAATTTGTACACAGAAAGAAAAAGAAGAATTAAATCAATATAAAAACTTTTTAAATGATTTTAATAATTTACTAAGTCAAGATATTTATAAAAATACTTTAAATAATATTTTATCTCAAATAGATGAAACTATTACAATTTTAAATAATATTTCAGGGACAAAAACTGGAACTATTTATACACAGCAAGATTATTTATTTCAAAAAAATAATATAATGAAAAAAATTCAAAATCTTGATTATTCTACTAAATATTTAAATATTTATTTAAATGATATAAAAATAAAGAGAGAAAATGAAAAAGAAGATATTCAAAATTTATTTGATTCATACGGAATAATAGCAGTTAATGCATATGAAGAACTAAAAAATAAAAATATCGAAATTTCTTTCGAACAATTAAATTCTAAAATTTTAGAGATTAGATATGAAAAAGTTCATAAAGAGAAAACAAAAGAATTCAATAAAAATATTCTTCAAATATTTAAAGAAAGCAAATTTCCAAAAGAAATAATTGATTCTCTTTTTGACAGATTAACTGAAATTTCAACATTGCAAGAGCAATCAGATTTTCTTGCTCTAATTAAAAATATTTCATCCGATTTTTTCCAATTAGATGAAAAAATAAAAGCTTATTTAGAAGCATTTAAAATAGAAGGATATAATTATGTTTCACAAAAATTTATTATTAAAAAAGACTCTTCTAAAAATTTAAATGATTCTTTTTATAAACAAATTAATTTAAAAAATAAAAACAACAATCCAGTTAGTTTAGTATTTGATTTAAATGGGAATTTAACTTATGATATTGGAGATTATGAAAAACATGTATGTCACGAGACTGCACAAAATGTTCAAAAAAACGTAGAGAAAAAAGGTTATATTTACAATGATATTAAAATTACGAGAAATGCATCTAATGCTAAAGCAATGACTATAGAAATAAAAAAAGAAAAGGAAAATATAAAATAAAATGATTAATTCTCTAAAACAATTAAAAATAAAGTTTGAACAAAAAAACATTTTATCCATTTCAGGAAATGTTTATGATTACTATACATATGAAAATAAAAAAAATAAAGGAAAAATAGAAAGTTTTTCTCTTGAGAGTTTTTTGTTAGAACTTGCAAAAACCAATCATTATGAAAAGATTTATAAATTTTCCCCTTCTAAAGGAAGCATAGATTTATTAGAGTATGAAAAGGAAATAAAAAATTTAAGTACAAATGAAGAAGATGAAGAAAATAATGAACAAACAAAAGAATTTAATTCAATCAAAAGAGTCAGTTTAGACATCTTTATAAAAGATGCTATAGATCAAATTAACGCAAATAAGCAACAAAATCTTCAAGATTGAAAAAAACACGGCAAAGCTGAAATAAAACAAAAAAGTTTATTTATTATTGACTTTAGCGATTCTTTTTTCAATACTACCAATTCTTCATCAATATTAATCAATTTAATTGAATTAATATCAGCAATTTTGGAAACAGAAAGTTGAAATAATTTAAATAACACTTCTAATATTAAAATGCAAAATAAATTAATTTTTATTTCAAGAGATTCCAATTTACTAATAAATGATTTAGTAAATAAAAATATCGAATATGCAAATATTAATATAAAAACTCCAAACATGAAAGAAAGAAGTTTTATCTTAAAACATTATGCTAATGAGTTTAAAGTAAAAAATAAAAATGAATTACTTGATGAAAATGATCCAAAACATATAGAAGCAATTGCATTAACAAATGGTCTTTCTTGTATTGAAATACTTCAAATAGCAAGAGCTAATTTTTCTGATATATTAGGCGATGATTTCAGTGATGGAAAAATTCAGTTAACGTTTAAAGAAAGATTTAATTTGTTATTCAAAAACAAAAAGGATTCTGAATGACAAAAAATTAATAAAGATAAAATTCTTAATTTTGAAAAAGAAGCGTCTAAAAAAGTTATTGGACAAGAATATGCAATAAACAAAGTAAAACAAACTTTAATTAATTCATTTTTAGGTTTTAACGGTGTTTTACATAATCAAGATTTGATTAAACCAAAAGGTGTGTTATTTTTTGCTGGTCCTACAGGAACAGGTAAAACAGAACTTGCTAAAACTATTGCGCATTTTATATTTGGAGATGAAAGCAAAATGTTAAGATTTGATATGTCTGAATATACACAAGAACATTCAGATCAAAGATTGATAGGTGCTCCTCCAGGTTTTGTAGGATATGATTCAGGTGGAGAGTTAACTAATAAAGTAAAAGACAATCCTTTTTCTATTTTACTTTTCGATGAAGTTGAAAAAGCTCATCCAAGAATTTTAGATAAATTCTTACAAATTTTAGAAGATGGACGTCTCACTTCTTCTAAAGGTGAATTAATAGATTTTTCCGAAACATTAATAATTTTTACTTCCAATATAGGAGCAAGTGAAATTAAAGAAGATGAAATAAAAACAAATGGAGAAATTAAAAATAGAATTATATTTAAAAAAGCAGTTAGAAAATTCTTTAAAGAAAATCTAGGAAGACCTGAATTATTTAATAGAATCGGCGAAAAAAATATAGTTCCTTTTAACTTTATTAATGATCCAAAAATATATAAATTAATTGCTGAATCTAAATTAAGCAAATTTAAAGAAATTTTAAGAAAACAACAAAATATTAAATTAGATGATTTTGAAAATTGATTAGATGATTACTGTGAAGAAATTTTAATTCCTAAAATTAAACCTGAATTAGGTGGTAGGGGAGTTTTAAACCTACTTGAAGAAACATTTTTAGACAATCTTTCTGAATTTCTTTTTTCAAATCATAATAATAAAACAAATCATACTAAATTATTAAAAATTAAAATTGAAAAAAATGAAGATAAAAATTCTTATTTTATTAAATTTCAGTTTTAAAAATTGAAATAAAAATTCCACTTTGATGGAATTTTTTTCTGTTTAACTTAATCTAACTATTATCTTAATTAGTTCTTCTTTACTTAAAGAATCAACACCTGAAATTTGCAATTTTTCTGCTATTTTTACCAATTGTGCTTTATCTAATTTGGATAATTTTTGTTTTAATTCTTCTTTTTTTGGATCTTGTTCTTCTTTTGTAACTTCAACAGTTTGTCCTTCTTTATTTAAAGGTTCTTTTATATTTTCATTAGAATAAATATTTTGTTTTTGAAAATCTTTTAAAATTGCATTTAAATCAAAATTTTGTGTAAATTTTTGAAATTGTTCATATTGATAAGCTAAAACAAAAGATCTTTGAATTGATCTTAAAAGTTTTCATGGATATCACATAATCAATGAAAATACTGCTAATATTGTAAATAAAATTATTGGTGTTATAAAAATAAAACTTTTAGTATTTGCTGCATTTCTTATTATTGGTTCTCTTATCAATAAACTTACAAATCAAATTAAAATTCAAATTAAATAAAAAGATAAAAGGTTTAATCCACCAAGAAAAGAAAAGTTTTTATTCTTGTTTATTTTTATAAATGAATTGAAAAATAAAAAAGTAACTATAGAAATTAAAAAAGTAGAAGTTACTGAAAAAATTAAAATTGTTTGTAGAAAGCTAGCGAAAGTTGTATTTTCTTCTTGTGAATAATTGCTATAAAAAATAGCTGTCACTACAAATAAAGCAGATGAAAGAATAATCATCAAGATTAATATACTACTAAAAAATCATAAGCTATTTTTATATTTATCTTTTTCATCTCATAGTTCTTGAAGTGTTTTTTCTGGTTTTAAAATCATTTAGTCTCCTTTTGTGAATATTATACCATTTTATTTAAAATTTGGCAATCATTATCTTTAATTGCTAATTTCAAATTCTTTTGGCAGTGGTGCATTAAAAATCATTTTTTTGCCATTAGGATGGGTAAATTCTATTTCATAAGCATGTAATCTTTGGTTAAATTCATCAACTTTCTTTCCATATAGTGGGTCTCCATATACTGGGTTTTTAATATATGCCATATGTACTCTAATTTGGTGAGTTCTTCCTGTTTCTAGTTCACATCTTATTAAAGAAAAGTTTTTTTGATTATAAGTAAAAAGTTTTTCTAAAAACACATGTGTAATTGCTTCTTTCGAATTTTGTTTAATTACAGTCATTTTTTGGCGATGAAGTGGGTCTCTACCAATTGGTAAATTTATGTGCATTATTTCATTGGAAATAAAACCTTCAACAATAGCTTTATATTTCCTTTTGATTAAGTGATTTTTTAACTGTTCTGCTAAAAAGGAATGACTTTTGTTATTTTTAGCAACAATCAATAAACCTGATGTGTCTTTATCTATTCTGTGTAAAATTCCTGGTCGCATTTGTCCATTAATATTTGATAAATTATTATTAAAATAATATAATAGTCCATTTACTAAAGTTCCTTTTAAATTCCCAGGAGCAGGATGAACAACCATACCCGTTGGTTTATTAATAACAATTAAATCATCGTCTTCATAAATAATATTTAAGTCCATTTTTTCTGGTTCAACATTAATTTCTTTTACAGGAATTTCCTTTATATAAATTTTTTGATTTTCAAAAACGATAAAATTAGGTTTTAAAACTAATATTTCATCATTTATATAAACGTTTTTGCCTAAAATTAATTCTTTTGCATCATTTCTAGAAATATCAGAATTATCACTAATATATTTATCGATTCTTTCTTTATATTTAACTTCTAATACTAATTCTTCCATATTTTAATATTTTACCTTTGCATCTATATCATCTAAATCTGTTACTATATTTTTGGTTTGATCTAATCATTTTCTTAAAACTGTTTTTTGATTATTTCTTTTTATAGAAATTGTATCTATAATTCCTGTTCCAAAGGATAATCCTTTTTCATTTTCATCTCCAAAATATCCACCTCAAAAAATACCTACAACTTGCCCAAATTGATTTAATACAAGAGAACCACTCATTCCATGACCACTATATATACCAGGTAAATGGATATTTTCTTTAAGAGAAGTATATTGTTTATTATCAATTTCTTGAATTCTGTAACTATCATTATCATATTTTAAATATGGTGATTGACTAACTTCTACATATTCATCACCACCTAAATAACCGGCGAATGTTAATTCCATTGGTAAAGGTAATAAGTTATTTTCACTATTAACTGATTTAGGAAAGTCAATTCTGTCTGTTATTAAAAAATTTAATTTGTGTTCATCATAATATTTAGCTTGATCTGGTTTAAATTGTTCTACATAAGTAGGTTTATTGAATATATTTCTTACAATCTTATCTTCTGGGAAAGTTACTTTTATAAGGGCAAAATCTGTATATTTGCCTTTTTCTGGAGAATTTTCTCCTAATGGAATAACTTCTAAATGTTTTCAAAATTCTTCAGCTTCTTTTGTTATATAAGGTGATTTGTTAATGTTGTAAGCATAAGGTTCATTTATTTTACGATCAAATCTTCTAAATACTTGCGAATATGACACTCCACTAGGAGTAATAGGGGTATTTATATGAGGTAAACTTCTATATTTTGAATTATAACTATAAGCAAATGAAGAAACTTTATCTTTATATTTTAATAAATCAGAAACCACATGTATATTAGTAGCTAAATAATATGTATTTGTATTTTTTTCTTTATCAAAAATTCAAGCTGTCCCACTTATAACTCTTGAAGTTTTAGCATTGTCATTAACAATATAATGAATGGATAATGTTCTAGATTTTAAATCATCTAAAATTTCTTCTTTGCTTTTAATTTGTCCATTTTCTGGAAAATCAACAGCAATATTATTTTTGTCAGAAGGATTTCCTTCAAAAGGAATATATAGTCTATTTTCATCGCCATTTCAATTTTTAATGACAAAATTTAAACTTTTATTAAAAATTTCAAATTTTGAAGAAGTTGAATAAAAGAATTTAGCATAATCTACTCCAAAAGGAGAAAATCTGTTTTTAAATTCATTGCTTTCAAAAAAATTCTGAATTTTGTCACCTATGGTTTCATATCTTAAGGTTTTATCACTAGAATTTAAACTACTTACTACTAAATCTTGTTTAGTTTCTATATTGTATGATTTATTTATATAATTTTTATTAATTTTTGTAAATTCAAAAATTTTGGAACTTATTGTATTAAAATTAAATACTTTAAAATTAAATACTTTTTGGATTTTTGAATTTTTTTCAGTTATCAGGATATCTATATTACCATCTTGATCATCGAGTGTTTGAGTTAATATTTTAAAATCAAATTCGTTAAAATTTACATTGTTATTCAAATTAAAAATTTGGTTAAAATTAGAAATTTTTGCAGCAGAAATTACAGATGGAAAAATATCATTAGCATTTTTATTTAATTTAAAATAATCAGTTACATTTTCATTAAATAAAATCGTTTTTTTATTCAATATTTCTTGTTCATCTTTAAAAGAAACATTATTAATAGTTATAACTTTTCCGTAGGAATAATCAGGAAATGAAGAGTGAGTAAGAGTGAAAATTATGCTAATTTTCTTTGTAATAGGATTATAAGTGTTATTGAGAACCTCTATTTTTGCTTTATAATTTTCATTTTCTTTTAAAATTATTTCTTTAGTTTTTGTTGATGAGTTTGTTTGAATATTAAATTTGGCATCATCTAAAGTAAAATAATCTAAAAAGTTTTCAGATGTAAGGGAATTATGATTTATTGAAGATAACTCTTGTAATCTTGTTAAAGATAAATTTTGTAAAGCATTATTAATTCTTGTTTTAAATCTGATGTCTCCTACTTTTGTAGATTTAAAACCAGAAACTATAAATTCTTTTTCTCCTGCGATAGTTTCTGTTCTTTTATACTTGCTTGTCATTTTAACTTTAATTGTTCCATTAAAGTCATCTGCACTATTTGGTACTTCTTCTAAATCAATATCAAATTTTTCTAAAATATCTGTGGTTTCTATATTCGGTTTTATTCTATAACTTAAATAACTTCTTAAATATGAAATATTATCTGGTTTTGAAATTTCACTTGGTAATATTTCATCTAAACCACTTTTTGCTTCAATGGCTATAAAATTATCAACACCATTATTTTGAATTTTAGTGTTGTTTCCATCGTTGTTGTTTATGAAGTCATCATAACTATTTTTTATAATGAAATAGGAACCAACAACTATTGAAATAACCGGGATTGCTATTATAGAAGATATTCCCAACCAAAAAAGTCCTTTTTTATTTTTCTTTTTATTTTTTTCCATTTTTCACTCTTTTTATGTATAATTTTTATTATTGGCTCATTGGTGAAATGGTAGACACAGGAGATTCAAAACCTCCCGCAAGAGATTGCATATCGGTTCAAGTCCGATATGAGCCACCATTTGTTTTTAAAACGCCTTTTTGAATAAAAAAGTTAGTTAGAGTAAAATTTCTCTTTTATTTCTAACTAACTTTTATTTTGAAATTTCTAAAATTTCAACTGAATATTTATCAGGAGCATCCACATCAACTTTTTCACCAACTGAATGATTTAAAACAGCTAAAGCTAATGGTGTTATATTGGAAATTTTTAATTCTTCAGGATTAGCATCCAAAGAACCTACGATTTGTACTTCAATAATATTTCCTTCATTTTCTTTATTTTTTGCTTCAAAAATTCTTAATTTAACTTTTGAACCAACAGAAACTACATTATTTTTTTCAACTTCAACAATTACTTTAGCTTTTGAAATAATATGTTCTAATTCTGTTATTCTTGCTTCAAGTAATCCTTGCTTTTCTCTTGCTGCATCATATTCAGCGTTTTCAGAAAGGTCACCTTGATTTCTAGCATCTTTAATATCTTCAATTACTTTAGGTCTTTCAACATTAATAAGATTGTGTAATTCTTCTTTAAATTGGTTTAAACGCTCTTGTGTTAGTAAAATTTCATTATCGTTTTTTTTCTTCATTTTGCCTCCAATTTATATTCAATTTTACCAAATTAAATAACTATTAATAAAAAAGTATTAGAAATTTTTATATAGTTATGTTTTAAATTTTTATTTTTAACAAATTCTTTGATTTCTTTTGTGAAACTTTTTTTATTTGTTTTCAAAACAAGCATTCTGTTTTCTTTTAATAAAGAAAGCATTTTATCTCATTCAATTTTATCATTAATATTTGCTGTATCTATGAAAACAAAATCTAATGAGCAAGAATCTAAAGAATCAATATTAAAATTATTAATATTCATATTAAATCTCTTTTGCAAGTCATTTATTTTGGAACTGCTTAAAAAGGAATTTAAATTTTGAAGTTGTTTATTAACTACATAAAATAAAAAACCTTTTTCTTCAACAAAAAGTAAATTTTTGTAATTATTTGCATCAATAGTATTCATAAAAAATTCAAATTCTTCTACCATTCACTCTGTAGCATCTTTTATTTCTTCTTGAATTTCTTCTTTAAGAAAATGTTTATTTTCTACTTCGAACTTTTTATTTTCTTCTTTATATTTTTGAATTTCTTTATTTGTATAAATTTTTAAAATAAAATAAATTAAAAATCCTATAAATAAAACAACAAACATAGAAGTAATTAGAATAATTTTTCAAATTTCCATATTATTCCTCTTCTAGTTCATATGAAAGAAATTTAAATATGTCTATTTTAGTATCATTTAAATAGAAATTTTCTTTATTTTCTTCAATGAAATCATCAAAAATATAATTAGCAATATCATATTCATCTTCTTCTAAATTGCTATAAATTCCTTTATCTTCGTCAAATTTCAAAACATTTATAGAGTTTTCTTCATCTAAGAAAAATATTAAATTTTCCCCAACAACATCATTAGAAAACAACATTGTTATTTTTTGGGAAATTTCTTTCCCTGTTTCATCAGTAAACATTAATTCTGTTTTTCTACTTTTATCATTTAAATCTATTTTCATATTATAACCTTATCAAATAATCTTCTAAAATTAGTTGTGCTGCTAATTTATCTTTACTTTTTTTTCTTTTTTTTCTTGATATGCCTGCTGAAATCATTATTTCTTCAGCTTTTTTTGTTGTTTCTCTTTCGTCAATTAAAATCACAGGTAAAAGAAAAGTTTTTTCTAATATGACTTTAAAATTCTCAACCATAATAGTTCTTTCACTTTTGTTTCCTGTCATTTTGAGTGGATAACCTAATACAAATGTATCAATTTCATATTCATTTAAATATTCACTTATTCTTTTAACTACTTTATCAAAATCATTTTCTTCAAACCTAAAATTTTCAAGTCCAGTTGCTAAAATGTTAAATGGATCACTTATTGCAAAACCACATGTTTTAGTTCCTAAGTCTAATGCTAATTTTCTCTTGTTCATTTAATTTTTCAATATAGAAATTATATTTTTCTCTGAATCTAAATTATTTTCTATATTTCCTTGAGCTAAAATTGAACTTCCACCACCAGAACCTTTTACAAATTTTAAAATTTTATTAAATAATTCTTTACAATCTTCTATTTTTGAACTTATAGTTAATAGTAATTTTTCATTTTTTGCAGAACCTAAAATAAATGTTATTTCTGGATTGTTTTCTCTTAAACTAGCTGCTAAATTTTTTATTGTGCTTGCTTCTAAATTTAAATTTATATAATATTTTTTATTATTAATTTCTATTGGGTTTATATCTAAATTTATGTCAATATTTTGTGAAGTTTTAGATATATTTTTAAAATCTTCTCTTGCTTTTTCAATTAATTCATTTACTTTTTTAAGTGTTTCTCTATCTCCGTTATTTTCAAAATCAGTTATTTTATAATTTGGTTCTATTTTTTGAATTTTATGACATAAATTATTATAAATTTCTTGATTCTTATCAATTTCTTGCTCAAAATATTTAGAAATCATTTTATTTGATGTTATAGCTTTAATTCTAAAAATCCCAGTTCCTTTATTTTCTACTGATACAATTTTAAAATCTTCTATTAAACTTGTATTACAAATATGGGTTCCACCACATAAATCGGTAGTAATGTTTTTGAATTCAACAAGTCTAACATTATTTTTATCCATATATTCAGCTTCTTCAAGCGTCATTATAGCATTCATTTTTTCTGCTTCTTTTATAGAAGTTTCTAAATATCTTCTATCAACTGAACTTTTAATGTAAGAAATAACTCTATTCTCGATTTCATCAATTTCTTTTTCTGATGGTTTTTTATCTAATGGGAAATCAAATGTTAATCTATTTTCATTATTATCTGAACCTAACTGCTTAATAAACATTCCATATTGTTCTCTTAATGACTTGAATAATAAGTGAGTACTTGAATGATTTCTTTCTAAATTTACTCTATTATCTTTATCAATAAATAATTCTACCTCTGATTTTTTGTTCAATTTTCCTTTTATAACATGGACATTATTTTGAAACTTATCTTTAAAAACTTCTATTACTTTAACTATGTTGTTATCTTGTTTTATAAATCCTTGATCATGTTTTTGACCACCGCCAGTTGCATAGAAAACAGTTTTATCAAAAATAACATAACTTAAATCTTCATCAGAAGTAAAATCAATTTCTTTTTCAGAAGAAGCTAAAAACTTAATTTTTGCTTTTAATTTACTATTTTCATAACCGACAAATTCAGATATTTTGCCTTTAATTAAATTTAAAGAATTTATAACTTTTTTCATCCCTTGTTTTTTCTCTCCACGAGAAATATCAGCATGTTCCTTTTTATATTTATCAAATTGAGAAATATCAAGTGATACGCCTTTTTCTTGAAGGATTTCTTGAGTTAATTCAATCGGAAATCCATATGTTTCAAATAATTTAAAAGCTACTGAAAAATCAAAATTTCCTTTATTTTTTTCTAATTCTTGATCTAAAAGTTTTTGTCCTTGTTCGATGGTTTGAGAGAATAACATTTCTTCATTTTTTATAATTGTTTCTACTTTTTTAACATCAATTTCATATGGTAAAGTATCTTTAACAATTTGAGTTAATTTATATAAAAAGGTTTTTTCTTTGATTCCAAGTTGTAAACCAGCTCTATAAGATCTTCTAATTAACCTTCTAATTATATAACCACGAGAAACGTTTGATGGTTTTACTCCATCATTTATAGCATTAACAACAGCTCTTATATGATCTGCAATAATTTTAAATTTAATATTAAAAAATTCTACTTCTTTATTTTTAATAAAATAGTTATTTGGATCATATTTATAAGAAGTCATTTTTTCAACTTCTTTAATAATTGGTAAAAATAAGTCTGTATCAAAATTAGTTGGAGCATCTTGTAAAATTGATACCAATCTTTCAAAACCAGCTCCTGTATCAATATTTTTTTGTGCTAACTCAGTATAGTTATTTTCACCATCATTATTAAATTGAGAAAAAACTATATTTCAAATTTCTATATATCTATCATTTTCAATATCTTCTTTTAATAATTCAATCCCTCTTGAATCAAATTTTTCACCTCTATCGAAAAAAATCTCTGTACATGGACCACAAGGACCTGAACCAATATCTCAAAAGTTAGTTTTTCTTGTTCCTTTGATAATATGAGATTCATCAATTCCTAAAGATATTCATTTATTTTTAGTAATTTCATCTTCTTCAAAGTATGTGAAATATAATTTTTTTAAATCAAAATTTAAGCATTTGGTTAAAAATTCATATGCATATTCTATTGCTTCTTCTTTAAAATAATCACCAATTGAAAAATTACCTAACATTTCAAACATTGTATGATGTCTTGTGGTATAACCCACGTTTTCTATATCATTGGTTCTTAGTGATTTTTGAGAGTTAGTTAAACGATTTTTTGGCGGTATTTTCTTTCCTGAAAAATAATCTTTTAAAGTTGCTACACCTGAATTTATTCACAACAAAGAAGGATCATTAACTGGAACTAATGATTTTGTTTCTACAATTAAATGATTTTTTGATTCAAAAAATCTTAATCATTTTTCTCTTATTTCTTTTGATGTTAACATTTTATCTCCTTTATTATAAATAATCAATTTCCTTGTTTTTTCTGTATATTTTGTCTATGATTGCTCCTCCAAGACATTTTTCACCATCGTAAAATACCACTTGTTGCCCAGGAGTTACCGCTTCAGAACCTTGCGGATAAAAAACAGTTATATTTTCTTTATTTTCAGATATTTCTATTGTAACCGGAATATCTTCTTGTCTATATCTGAATTTAGCTGTGATGTTATTTGTATTAAAATCTCAATTATTTAAATTTAAATTTGTTGCTTTTAATTTATCTGATATTAATCATTCTTTTTCCGATGCTGGGGCTACATAAATAATCTTTTTCTCTATATTATGACCCACAACAAAGAAAGGCTCTTTCATACCACCAAGATGTAGCCCTTTTCTTTGTCCTAAAGTATAATACATAGCACCTATATGTTCACCAACAACCTTATTATTTCTTATATCAACAATTTGCCCTGGTTGAGAAGGGATGTAATTTTGCAAGAAATCTTGAAAATTCCTTTCTCCGATAAAGCAAATTCCTGTAGAATCTTTCTTTTTGGCAGTAATTAAACCTAATTTTTCAGCAATACTTCGAACTTCTTTTTTCTCTAAATTTGCAAGTGGAAATAATGTTTTAGAAATTTGAAAATTATTTAATTGTGCTAAAAAATAAGTTTGATCTTTTTCTTTATCCTTTGATCTAAATAAAAAACCATTTTCTGATTTTGCATAATGACCTGTAGCAATAAAATCGCCTTCAAATTCTTGTAAAACAAAATTTAAAAATTTGTCAAATTTTATATATTTATTGCATAAAATATCAGGATTTGGAGTTCTCCCTTTTTTATATTGTTCAATAAAGTCTTGAAAAACATATTCTCAATATTCTTCAATAAAGTCTTTTCTATATATTGGTATATTCAATTTTTTTGCAACTTCTTGAGCATCAGCTCAATCATTTTCTTGTGGACATTGTTCTTGATTATAATCATTGCCTAAAATATCATTATTTATTAATGAATCTCAATTTCTCATAAATACACCAATAACTTCATGACCTTGCTCCTTTAATAAGTGAGCTGCTACCGATGAATCTACTCCACCAGATAATCCTACAATAACTCTTGCCATAATAAACACTATTATAATAAAAAATATTAAATTTAAGCCTATTTTGCTTAAATTTTTATATTTTTAATATTTTTCCCTTTCAAAAATTAAAACTTGATATTTTGATAACTTAATATTATTTTTATTATTTACTTTCAAGTTTGAACTTGAATATTTTAATTTATATTTTTCTAAATTTAAGATTGATCACTTGTTTTTATTTGTTAAATTAATAAGAATTAATATTTCAGTTCTAATAAAATTAATTTTATATTTTAAAATTGAAATGCTTGGAAAATTTAAAGAAATTTTTAAATTTTTAGAACTATCAAAATCGCTAAAAAATAATTTTTTAAATTTTAGTAATTTAATAATTCAATTTCATAAAGACTCTTCATTAGTAAAATTATCATATAAATTATTGCTTTTATAATTTTCAGGTTTTTTGAAATAATTTATTTCATTTTTATTAAATCCAAGCCCTTTATTTCCAAATCAAGCAAAAGATGTATTATTATTTTTAGCACTTAACTTTGATCTAACATTAAAATAAGATTCCGGTGTAACTCCTTTGTATTCTAAAAATCTTTTTCTATAACTAAAATCTTTTTCATTTAGTTCATCTTCGCTTTTGAAGATAATATTTTCCTGACCGATTTCATCTCCTTGAAAAAAATAATTATTATGATTATTTAAAATAAAAACAGAAAAAATCATTTTCTTAAAAGCAAGCATTTCTTCTTTGTCTTTGCAAGCACAAAGTCTAGATGCTATTCTCCCATAAAATTCATTATTCATTACAAAAGAAGTTTTTATATTAGTTTTCAATATTTTTCTAAAAAAAAGAAAGTTTTTTAATCAATTATACTTAGTTAAATAATCATTTGGATATTTTTTGTGAAGTCAGTATTCTGAATAATAATCTAAAAATAATTCATCAAATTTAAAATTTGATAATATATTCGTCTCTAAATTATGTTTATAAAAGGAAAAATCTAAAGAAGCAAAAATTTTAATTTTATTATTAATTAGTTTTATATTTTCAATTAAGTCGTTAATTATAATATGAGAATTTTCATTATAATTAATTTCTGGTTTATTTATATATAAAATATTTTTAAAAACTATGCCATCAATTCCTAATTGATTATAAAAATTAATAATTTCTTTAAATTTTTCTTTTTTTTCAGTTCTTAATCATTCTAAGTCAATAACTTTAGTTACATCTTTTTTCATTATAAACTCAGAAGTTTTACTAATTTCCTGTAAATCTTCTTTATTTTTGCTACTATAAATTGTTTTATAATTGCTAAAATTTTCAAAATATTTATCAGATTTTTTAAAATCAAAAACCATATTTACTTTTATATCTCTAGATTTAAAAATGCTTATCATTTCTTTAAAATCTAAAATATCTCCATAATGGATTTTAATAAATTTTGGATCTTTAATTTCTTCATAGTTATCTAAAATAGAAGGAATGATTATTTCATCGATTCCTAATTCTGAAAAATAGGATACTTTAGAAGATATCCCTTTATAATCCCCAACACCTGAAGATGTTGAATCATAAAATTTTGTATTTAATATTTCATAATAATTTTTTCTTATTTCGCTTCTCATTATAATAATAATTATATTTTAATTTGTTTAAAAATTATAAATAAATTAAAAATGTTTCAAAACCTTCCTTTTCTTGCATTTTTCCTGATTTTATTAAAAAATCTAATTCAGATAATTTTTTAATTATGTTAAAAACATACTTTTCATCTTTTCTATTATTTTTTAAAAATTCTTTTGCTTTTTTAATTCTAAAAGGATGAATTTTTATTTTCTCAGCAAGTTCTTTTTCACTAATTTTTTTATTGTCAAAATGAATAACTTGAAATAAAACATTAAAAAAAGAAAATATTTGACCAATTAAATTATTTATTGAAAAACCTTCAAGTGTTTTTTCTTTATAAACCTTTCAAATTTCCTCTATATTTAAATTTGATAAGGAATTTATTAATGCAAAATCATTGTCTAGATCAGTTAAAAAAACCAATTTTTGAATACTTGTTTTAGTAATTACTGTATTATAAATTAGCAATTTATCAATTTCTTTTGAAATAAACATTAAGTCATTTGGTAAAAGTGATGCTAAATATATTAAATCTAATTCTGAAATTTCTCCCTTTTTAGCTTTTATTATTTTTTTGATATATTCATTTTTTTCTTTAATATCTATTTTATTTAATTCTTTATGGAAAGAATTTGACAATAAAAATTTAAAGAGTGATGAATTTATTATTTTTCTCTCTTTTTTTTCAAAAAAACAACTAAAAATAATTACTTTTTCTTTATTTATTTTTATGGAATTTAATAAATCTATTAATTTATTTACTTCTGGATTTAAAAATAAATCAGTATCTTTTATTACTAAAACTTCTTCATTAATAAAAATGTCTTTAGAATCTATTTTTTCAAGCAATTGATCAAAAGAAATTCCAGAACAAATTGTGATTTTGTGGTTTGGTAATTTGGAAATAATTTTTTTTATTTCTCTATTTATTAAAAACTGTTCATTACCATAAAAAAAATACATTTTTACCCCTTTTCTTTATTTTTTTTAAAATTGATAATATTTAAAATTAAAAAATAATTACAAATAACAATTAATGATATTATAAAAGAAAAATTCAAATTTATATAATATTGATAAGGATAAAATCATTTAATTATATAAATAAATACCAACGAAATAAAGTCCAATATCTCCTTATTTCAAATAAATATAAAGGAAAAAATATAAAGAATTGAAATAATAGGACTGAAAACTACTGAATTTAATATAGATAAAATATTGTAATGTGTTAAATCTACGATGTTTATAATTAAAAAACCAATAATGTTGCTGCTAATTGAAATTAATAAAATATTAAGAAATTTATTTTTTATTTTAAACTCTAAAATAAAAAGAATATTTAAAGTTATTAAAAAAGTTAATATAAATGAGACAGAAAAAATAACATTAATATTTATAATTATAAAAATTAAAGCTATGAATATTAAAATTTCAATTCTATTAAATTTATTTTTCAATAATTTTAAATTTATATAATTAAAAATTATAAAAACAAAAGCACGTACACTTGAAATTGAAAAATCTAAAATCATTAAATAGAAAAAACAAAATAAAAAGAAAAAAATAAAAAGTCAGATTTCTTTAATTTTCAAAAAATTAAAAATTTTCTTAATGAAAATATTTATTAAACCAATATGAAATCCTGAAATAACAAATAGGTGATAAATAGATAAATCTTTAATAATTTTAATTATTTCATTAGATTCATTTGTTTTTTCTCCAATTAAAAGCATTGGAACAATTTTTACATAATTTTCTTTACCACTGAGTATATATTGTTTTATATTATCTAAAAAAGAAAAATTTTTTTCTTGAAAATTTAAATATAAAACTTTTTGAACTTTGTATAAAATATTTTTAGATTTTAAGAATAAATTCCAACTTAATTTTTCACTACTATTTTCAATTTTTACTATTTCTAATTTTGCATTATATAAAGCATTTTCCTGTATATTAGGATAATTAATAAGCACTTTTTGAGATTCAAAATCAAAAAAGAAACTTTTTTTCGATAATTTATAAAATTGAATATTATTTTTTTCAATTACAAAAGTCCTTTTTTCGCTATTTTGACTAAAAAACGAAGTAAAAAAGTAAATAGTAAATAAAATTAAAAAAGTGATATGAAGTTTTGATTTTATGTTTAAAAAATATATAAAAATGATTAAATTAAAAAATAAAAATAAATAATTTAAAAAAGTGAAACTTATTTGAAGAAAAATAATAAATATAATTAATAAAATTAAATCTCAAACTCTTCTTGCAGAATTTTTAGAGTTTTTTCACCTAATCCATTTATTTTTAAAAAATCTTCCCATTTTAGTTTTTCTGTATCTTTATCTTTTAAAAAAAGTATTATTTTTTTTATTATATTCATTCTTATACCAACTTTTTTAAACTCTTCTTCTGTAACTTTATTAATTTTTTTCTTTATTTTATAATCAATAAAAGGAATAAAAATTTTTCTATTTTCAATAATTTTTTCTTCAAGATTTATTTTTTTAATATCTGCATTAGGTTTTAAATTAAATTTAAATAAAACATCTCTTAACTTAACTCCTTTATCAAAAAATAATCCCCCTTGATATGAAACAGCTCCTGAAATTTCTAAAAGAACTTTTTCTTTTTTTAAGAAATTTTTCTTGTTTTGTTGCTTATAAATAAAGAAAGAAACTCCACCAACCAAAACCAAGGAAAAAAGCAACAAGGAAGATATAAAAAATTTTTTTCTTTTCTTAACCATATTAAATATTTCTTTTTTTGAGATAAAAGTCAAAAAAAGGAAAAAAATAGGAAAAATGCTTTTATTTTGCTAAAATAATATAGCATTGGTCAATTGCTGCAAATATATTGTAGAGGAAAGTCCGCGCTAGCACTATCTGAGATGATAGTAGTGTTCATGTTGGATCTAATAAATCCAAGCTTAGACGACAAGTGCCACAGAGACGAGCTTATTAAATTAAGGTGAAACGCGGTAAACTCCATGAGCTAGAAACCCAAATTAAGGTAGGGGAACTTTATTTTTTGAAATGAAAAAAAATAAAGAGGTTTTAAATCTAGATAAATAATTGACACTTTTATAAAGTACAGAACGCGGCTTATAGATGCAAAAAAACCAGTTTTTATTTAACTGGTTTTTCTTTTTGAATATTCACTAATAAGTCGCTTATAAAATTAAAAGAATTTTTTAATAAATAAGGACTTATTTTTCTTATTCCATATATTTCTTGTAAATCTACTAAAATTAATGTTTCATTATTCACAAATGCTTTTTTATAAGAAAAGAGTATTATATTTTTATCTCTTTCAAGTAAATTGGATACAAAACCCTTTAGTGCAAAATCATCATAAAAATTATCAAAAATGATATAAATATCATCATTTATAACATTATTTTCAATTATTACATTTGTATTAGAATTCAATATAATTTCTTTTCTTTTAATTTCAGAATAAAATTTTATAAATTCATTTACATTATAGTTATCTTCTCCTAATTTAAAAAGGTGAAATCTTGAATATTTTTCTAAAACTAAAAATATTTTTTGTAAATTTTTATAATTAGTCATTAATCCTTCAATTAAAAAATCTAAATCATACCCAATTACAGTCTTAAATAAAGCATCTCCAAAAGGATTTTTATCTTTTTCCTTTTGTTTTATATAGTTTTCAGTTACTGTTTTTCTAAATTCTTTATAATTTTCATAACCGATTTTCTTTACATAATGACTTATCGTACATGCTGTATTCATGAAAAATTGTTCAGCAAATTCCATTTGAGTTAATTTACAAAATAACTCAGTGTTATTTTCAATTCAATCTTCCATTTCATGCTCAGTTTTTGATAATCTAACTTCAACTTTATGTTTTACTACCATAATTAAATTTTATCATTTTATTGAATTTTTATGAAGATTTATTAACATATCATTAATTTTTTTGAAAATTTGTGAATTTTTTAAACTTTTTGAGTAACTAAATGGCGAAGGATGGGATGTTATTAAAATTATTTGATCTTCTAAATTAATTAATGGGATAACTTCTTCAGCCTTTTTACCCATAAATAAAAAAATTAGATTTTTTTGTTTATTTGAAATAAAGTTTAAAAAATTAAAAGTAAAAGTTTCTCAACCAATATGTTTATGAGAAAGAGGTTTTCCTTTTTCTACTGTTAAAATAGTATTTAGTAATAAAACACCTTGTTTAGATCATCTTTCTAAATTTCCATTTTCACTTTGAAAATCAGGATAACTATTTTTTATTTCTTTATATAAATTATTTAACGATGAGGGAATTCTTTTAGATTTGCTTGAAAAAGCCAAACCATCCGCAAAACCTTCTGTATGATAAGGATCTTGTCCTAAAATTATAACTTTTAAGTCATTAAAATTTGTAATTTCAAAAGCTTTGAAAATATCTTTATAATCAGGAAAAATAGTTGCTTTTTCATATTCTTTTTCAATTTTTTCACAAATATTCAAAAAATATTTTTTACTTTTTTCTTTTTTTAAAAAATTAAAAACTTCTTCTTGATTCAACATATTAAAATTATAAATAAAAAATAAAAATAACACTTTTTTTATTATAATTTAATAACTATGAGTAATAAAGAAAAGAATATTCAAAATATAATAAATCATTTAAAAAATTCAGGTTTTGTTTTTCAAGGTTCTGAAATTTATGGAGGTTTAGCAAATACTTGAGATTATGGTCCTTTAGGTGTTCTACTTTCTAAAAATATTAAGGACTTTTGATGAAGAGAATTTATAACTAAAATACCAGAAAATTATGGATTAGATTCTAAAATTTTAATGAATCCAAAAGTTTGAGAAGCATCAGGTCATGTTTCAAATTTTTCCGATCCATTAATAGAAAATAAAAAAAATAACAAAAGATATAGAGCTGATCACATTATGGAAGAACTTTTTCCAGAAATAAATGTCAATAAATTATCAAATGAAGAAATTACAAAACACTTAAGAAATAACGTTAAAAACTATGATAATAGTGAAACAGATTGAGGAGAAATTAAACAATTTCACCTTATGTTTGAAACTCATCAAGGAGTTGTAGTAGATAAAAAAGATAAAATTTATTTAAGACCTGAAACAGCACAAGGAATTTTTGTTAATTTTAAAAATATACAAAGAACAATGAGGGCGAAAATTCCTTTTGGAGTAGGACAAATTGGTAAATCCTTTAGAAATGAAGTAACTCCAGGAAATTTTATTTTTAGAACTAGGGAATTTGAGCAAATGGAACTTGAAATTTTTAGTTCTCCAGAAGATTCACTAGCAATATACAAAAATTATTTAGAAAAAGTGTGAGCTTTCCTTTTAAATATAGGAATTAAGAAAGAATCTATTAAATTTAGGGAACACTCTAAAGAAGAGTTAGCTCATTATTCTCAAGCAACAAGTGATGTAGAATTTTTATTCCCTTTTGGTTGAGGTGAATTACTCGGAGTTGCACATAGAGGTGATTTTGATTTAACATCACACAGTAATTTTTCAGGAGAAAAATTAGAATATTTAGATCCAGTAACTAATAAAAAATACATTCCGCATATTATCGAACCTTCTATTGGGATGGATAGATTACTTTTAGCTTTAATTGTAGATGCCTATGAAGAAGAAAATATAGAAAATAATGATACAAGAATAGTTTTAAAATTAAATAAAGATATCGCCCCATATAAAGTAGCAGTTCTTCCTCTTGTTAAAAAATTATCAAAAGAAGCAATGGAAATTTTTAATTCATTAATAGAAGATAATATAAGTGCTTCATTCGATGAAAGTGGAACTATTGGTAAAAGATATCGTCGTCAAGATTCAATAGGAACTTTTTATTGTATAACTTTTGACTATGATTCTTTAAACGATAATAAAGTAACTATTAGAAACAGAGATACTATGCAGCAAGAGAGAATTTTCATTGCAGATATTAAAAAATATATTAAATAAATTAGGAAGGTAAATGAATAAAGAATTAGTAAATAAAATAATAACTGAATTGGATATAATTTCAGTTATTTCCAGTTTTTTACCTTTAGAAAAAAGAGGAAATAACTATTTGGCCATATGTCCATTTCACCAAGATAGCAAACCATCATTAACTATTTCTCCTTCTAAAAAAATTTTTAAATGTTTTAGTTGTCAAGAATCAGGAAATGTTCTAGATTTTGTAATAAAATTTAATAATTTTTCTTTTACCAACGCACTAAAATACTTAAACGAAAATTTTAACTTAAATTTGAATTTGGATGAAATGTCTTCTTTTGAAAATAAACCCCTATATAATGAGTTTGAACAAAAATTAATTAAAGCAAATGAAGATGCCAATATGTTATTTAAATTGTTCTTATTAAATCAACAAAAAAGTAATTTTGAAATTTCCAGTTTTATTCAAAATCGCTTTATAAATGACGAAATAATAAAGGTTTTTGAATTAGGTTTCGCTCCAAATGATAATAAAATTATTGAACTTTTATCTTTAAAAAATAACCAAAAAGACATATTAATTAATGCATCACTTATAACTGAAAACGAAAACTCTTTTTTTAAAAACAGAATTATGTTTCCTATAAAAAATCAATTTGGAAACATTGTAGGATTTTCAGGAAGAGTTATTTCTGATAAAAGTAATCAAGTTAAATATTTAAATTCAGCTCAAAATAAAATTTTTTCAAAATCAAAAATACTCTTTAATTATAAAAATGCGATTGATTTTTTAGGAACAAAAAATGAATTAATAATTTGTGAAGGATTCATAGATGTTATCGCTCTTTATAAAGCAAACATAAAAAATGCCGTTGCATTAATGGGTACTGCTTTAACTGAAGAACATATTAAATTGTTGCTAAACAAACATGTAATTCTACTTTTAGACGGCGATAAAGCTGGTGTAGAAGCTACTAAAAAATCTCTAAAAATTTTATTAAAAAATAATATAAAAGTAGAAATCATTAAAAATGATACAAACTATGATCCAGATGAATATTTAAACATTTTTGGACAAGAAAAACTCAAGGAAATGCTTAATAATAGAATATCACCCCTTTCTTTTTTATATAAAGAAATGATTATTAATGTAGATAAAAATGATTTTATATCAGTTGATAATTTTATAAAAGACTTTAAAGATTTTTTAGTTTTAGCTGATTATAAAGAAAAATCCTTTATTTTAGAAAAAATTGAAAGAGAATTAAACATAAATCCTAAAATTTTTAATCTCCAAAACAATGAAATAAAATACAAAAGTTTTTCAAATTATAATCAAAACCCAAATAAACAAAAAAAAGTATTAAATTTAGAGAGTAATGTAGAAAAAATAAGAAAACAAATAATAACTTCCATTTGTCTTATAGAAGAGATTGAAAAAAATTTTATGCAAAATTCTGAAAAATTCAATCTTCTTGTTTCTGATAAAAAAAATATTAATAAAATTCTTAAATATAAAACAGTTCAAGAAAAAACACAAGCTCTAAATGAAAGTCAATTATTTATAGAAACTTATGCAAAAGATCTTAATGATTTAAATGTTTTAATTAACAATTACAAAAAAATCAATGAAAAAATAAAAGTATTCAAGATACAAAATATAATAAAAGAATTAGAAAAAGAAAAAGAAAATTGTTCTGATGTAAATGAAAAAGAAAGAATTGATGAAAAAATTTTATCATTTATTTCATTATTGAATAAATAAAATTATTTTTATGGTATAATTTTTTATACTTTTTAATTGATAAATTTAATTAAAATCTAAAAAACTTAAGGTGACAAATGGCTAAAGATAAAAACTTATCAAATTCATACATAATAGTTATAAATGCATTACAAAAAGAGTTAGCAAGACAAAAAAAGAAGAAAAAAGACAAAACTTTCCTTACTCAAGATGAAGTTTTTAAATTTTTATATGCAAAAAAAATTTATATAGATGAAGATGAAGCAGTGGACTTACTTCCAATTTTAATTTCTGAAAAAATCTTAAATGACGAAAGTGATAAAGATGATTTTGACGAAATAAATGAAAAAGAGATAGAAAAAGAAATATCTAAATCTAAAAAAAGAGTTAAAAATAAAAAGATATCTGATGAAGATGTTGATTTTGATGATATCGATGAAATTGATGATTTAGAATTAAAAGATTATGATTCTGATGATGTTTTATCTATGGAAGATGATGAAATTTTTGAAGAAGATTTTAACTTAAACGATTCTCAATACAGAAATAAATTAACCGAAACTAATGATATTATAAAATGATATATGCGTTGAATTGGTAAATATGGAAAATTATTAAGTCAAGATGAAGAAATTGCTCTTGCTAAGCAAATTAAAGAAGGTGGTAGAAAAGGTAGAAAAGCTCGTCACACATTAATTAATAGAAATTTAAGACTGGTTATAAATAATGCCAAAAAATACAAAAATAGGGGTTTATCCTTTATAGATTTAATTTCTGAAGGTAATTCAGGGATTTTAAAAGCCGTTCAAAAATATGAATTTGAAAAAGGATATAAATTCTCAACCTATGCAACTTGATGAATTAGACAAGCAATAACAAGGGCAGTTGCTGATCAAGCAAGAATCATAAGAGTTCCTGTTCATATGGTAGAAACAATTAATAAATTGACTAAAATTGAAAGAGAATTACATCAAAATTTAGGAAGAATACCAACAGATGAAGAGATTGCTGAAAAAATGGAAGATGATTTTACAGCTGAAAAAGTTCAATATATTAGAAAAATTAATATTGATCCAATTTCATTAGATAAACCAATTGGTAAGGAAGATGATTCATTCTTTTCTGACTTCATAAAAGATGAAACTGTAATTTCTCCTGTTGATTTTGCTTCAGGAAAAGAATTGGAACAAATTTTAAAAGAAATGCTTCATAAAAATCTAGATGAAGATGAAAGAATCTTAATAATGAAAAGATTTGGTGTTGGTGAAAACGAACACGGAGAAAGATATAGAATACATAGTTTAGAAGAATTAGCTAATGAAAAAGGTGTTTCAAAAGAAAGAATAAGACAAATTGAATCAAAAATTTTAAGAAAATTAAAAATAACTCAGAAAAAAAGAAAATTAAAAGATTATTACCAAGGTGAATAATTCAAAAGAATTTTCTTTATTTCTTGATTCAATTTTCCCTCAAAATTCTAAAGAAGATTGAGATAAGATAGGGTTTTCATACTTTTTTGATAATGAAATTTCTAAAGTTCTCATTTGTTTAGATTTAACTAAAAAAGCATTAGATTATGCGATAAAAAACAATTTTAATTTTATTTTAACTTATCACACTTTTCTTTTTTATAAAGGATATTTAAAAAACACTTTTGAAAAAGAACCTTACAAAAAATCAATGCATAAATTAATAAAGAAATATAAAATTAATGTTTTTTCAATTCATACCAATTTGGATTTTTTACCAAATAGCGGTGTTAAATCTATACTTGAAAAAATCAATTTAGAAGGTGATTTAACTCCTGTAAATAAATTTAATTCTATTGTTAATTTAAAAAGCGAAATCTCTTTTTTTGAATTGATAAACAAAATTAAAAATATGCTAAATTTAAATAATTTGCAAACAAATTTGCAAAAAAATAAAAAAATTAAAAAAATTGTAATTTTGCCAGGAGCTGCTGGTATTGAAAATATATTAGAAACTTATAAAGTAATTAAAAATAAAGCTCTTTACATCACTTCAGACTTAAAATGAAATGAATTGTTAACAATCAATAATCTAAAAATTGATTTATTGGTAGTTCCGCACTCAATTGAAAAAGTAAATATTGATTTTATGTATAAAATAATAAAAAAATCTTTAACCAATTTAAAAGTAGAAAAATATTTGGAAAATGAATTTATAATAAATATATAATAATTTAAAAATTAAAAGGAAAAATATGATTAAATTAGGATCACACGTTTCATTCAAAAAACCCAATTACTTATATGGAGCAATTGAAGAATCTATAAAAAATGGTGCAAATTGCACAATGATTTATTTAGGAGCACCACAAACAACTTTAAGAACAAATGTTTCTAACTACAAACTATTTGAATATTTAAAAGACTATAAAGAAATAATAAAACCAGAAGACATAGTGGTACATGCACCATATATAACTAATCCAGCAAATCCTGAAAAAGCTGATTTTGCTAATAAATTTTTAATAGAAGAAATAGAAAGAATGAATTATATAGGTGCTAAATATTTAGTTTTACACCCTGGTTCCCATACTACATTTTCTAGAGAAGAATCACTTAAACAGTTAATTAAATCCCTAACTTTTATTTTAAATAATACAAAAAATGTAGAAATTATACTTGAAACTATGTCTGGAAAAGGTTCTGAAGTAGGAATTAACTTTGAAGAATTACTTTTTGTTTTGAATGAAGTGAATAATCCCAGAACAGGAATTTGCATTGATACCTGTCATATTTGAGATGCAGGTTATAATTTGGAAAATTATGACGAATTTATAAATGAATTAAAACAAAAAAATATTTTAAAACATTTAAAAGTTATTCATCTCAATGATTCGAAAAATCCTTTAAATTCGCACAAAGATAGACACGCAAACATTGGAGAAGGTTTTATTCCTAAAGAAATTCTTAAAAAAATTGTACACGATCCTTTATTTGATAATATACCTATTATATTAGAGACTCCTTGAAAAGAAGAAGGACCAATTTATGATAAAGAAATTGCTTTTCTGCTAGATAAAGAAAATAAAAATAACTAGGTTTTACCCTAGTTTTCTTTTATCAAAATTTCTGCTGCCTTACAGATCATAGCAGCATTATCAGTGCAATATTCCAATTTAGGAATTATAGAATTTGAATGTAGTTTAACAAATTCATTTCTTAAATGTTTATTAGCAGAAACTCCACCTGCAAGAACTATAGAATTAGGTTGAAATTCTTCAATTGCCATTTTTGTCTTTTCTATTAAATAATCAACAATAGTTTTTTGAAAAGAATAAGCTATTTCTTCAACAGGAACACTTAATCTTCTATTTTCAAAGTTATTTATAATATTTATAACTTGTGTTTTTATACCACTTAAAGAAAAATCGTATTTTCCTTCCGTTTTTGGTTTTGAAATTTTTATATTATTAACAAATTGACTTTGTTTGCCTATATTATCAAAATATATTTTATCAATAATTGGTCCGCCAGGAAAGGATAAATTTAATTTTCTAGCTATTTTATCATATGCCTCACCAACTGCATCATCTAAAGTTTCGCCAATTATTTCTATTTGCTTAGGATTTTTAGCATATAAAATTTGAGTATGTCCCCCAGAGACTAAAAGGGAAATAGCCGGATAAATTATTTCATTATCTATTGCACCTGAAAAAAAATGACCATTTAAATGATTTATCGGAAATAAAGGTTTATTTAAAATTAATGAAATTGCTTCTGCAAATAATTTCCCTATTTGCAAAGAACCAATTAAACCAGGTTCTTTTGTAAATGCTATATAATCTATTTTATTTAAGTCTATTATCTTTTTTATTTCTTCTAAAATAATAGCTATATTATTAACATGTTCTCTTGAAGCGATTTCCGGAATTGTACCTCCATATTTAGCATGAATTTTGATTTGACTAAATGTAATATTAGAAAGTATTTTACCGTTTTTTAAAATAGCTACAGATGTGTCATCGTGTGAAGTTTCTATACCTAATATTGTCATTTTTCTTTATTTTTCCTTTATTTTATTCAAATATTCTTTTAATTTTTGTTCATTTTTATTATTACCAAATTCAAAAAATTTATTGTTTTTTATTTCTGAAGGTAAATATTGTTGATCAACATAATTATTTAAAAAATCATGTGGATATAAATAATTTACCCCGTGATTAAATTTTTTAGCACTTTTATAATGAGAATCTTTTAAATGATCTGGAATTTCATATATTTTACCATTATCAATTAATTCAGAAACTTTTTGCATTGCTTGATAAGTTGAGTTGCTTTTTGGACTTAATGCCAATTCAATAATGATAGTAGAAAGCGACAATCTAGCTTCAGGCATTCCAAGTCTTTCTGCTGAATCAATTGCTGCCATAACTTTCAAAGAAATGTTAGGATGAGCAAGACCTATATCTTCATATGCAACACAAAGCATTCTTCTATATAAACCATCAAAATCTCCGCTTTTAATAATTAACATACCATAATATAAAGCTGCATCAGGATCACTCCCTCTTAATGATTTGTGAAAAGCACTTAAATTATTATAATGTGAGTCAGCATTTTTATCGCTGTAAAAATTAACATTTGGTAATAATTTTTCGATAACTTCTTCACTTAAAGGTTCATTTTTGCTTAAAGTTAAAACAAAATCTAAATTTCAAAAAATAGTTCTTATATCAAAATTTGATAAAAATATTATTTTTTCTATAATTTCTTTTGCTAAAATGAAGCTTTTTGAATGAAAAAAATTTATTATTTCTTCCAAAGAAGGCTTGTTGAATTTTAAAATTTGCATTCTGCTTCTAATTGCTGGATTGATTTTAAAATATGGGTTTTCTGTTGTTGTTGCATAAATTATAATTTGGTCTTTTTCCAAATAACTTAAAAGTAAATCTTGTTTATCTTTATTTAAACGATGAATTTCATCAATAATCAAAATGTCATTATTTTTAATTTTCTCTAAAAGCGAATCTTTATTTTCTATAGTTGCATTAAATGTAGTGTATTTTAAATTAAGATTTAAAGCTAAAACATTTGCAACTGATGTTTTTCCAATTCCGCTTTCTCCATAAAAAATAAAAGATGTTCTGTTTTTTAATTCAATTACTCTATTTAAAAGAAATTTAATATGCTCTTGACCTATAATTTCATCCAGTGTTTCTGGTTTAAATTTTTTCAAATCTAATTTTTTATTCATAAATTTTATCTATTTTTTTTGTTATTTTTTGAATAGCAAAATTTTCTATTTTATTTTTTACTGTGTTTAGGTGAATATCAACCACTAAACTAATAGATTCTTTTATTTCTTTTGCGTTTTTTTCTATTGTTTCTGCGTTTTTTAAGATTTTTTCAGTTTGTGTTCTTATGTGTTTAAGAGAATTATCTAAAATTTCATTTTTCATTTTATCAAATTGTTCTAAAATATCCTTTTTTTCTTGGAAAGTTATTTCAGCATCTGCTATTTTTTCCCTTTCCATTATAAAGTGTTTAAGTAGTGATAAAAAAGGAATTAAATAGGCAGGTCTTATAACATACATATTTTCATAATCAAATACCTTAGAAATTAAAAAATCCTTTTCTGGTTCTAATTCACTAACTAAAATAGCAAAGTCTGCTTGTTTTTTAGTTTGGTCTCTTTTTAATTTATCATAATAATCAGAATTCTTTTTATTACCTGTTTCACCTTGACTTTTTGCTTCTATTATTATTTTTCCTAATAATTTTTTATTATTATTTCTACTATAAATATCATATAAAAAATCTGCTTTAGTATGATCTTTAACTTCATTATCTTTATAAAAAGAACAGTTGTTATCAAATGAAAGATTTTCAGAAGCTTGAGAAATTATTCAGTTTTCTAAATCTTCCCCAATAAGTTTTATATTTACATTTTTTTTCCTTTGTAAATCATTTATAGTAGTTTTTAACTCGGTATTTTCCTTAATTCATTTTTGTATTTCATTTGAATGTTGAATTTCTTTTTTAGTCATTTCTACTTGTGATTCACTTTGCATATTAACTTTAATATTATTCATTCTTTCTACTAAAGTTGCGTTTTCTTTTCTTATACTTTGCAATGAATCAAATAATTCAAGATATTCTGGAGATTTTTTATATTCATTTATAATGTTAATTTCAGCATTAGCTAATGTATTTTCTAATTGCATTTTTTCTTTAATTAAGTTTTCTTTTTCAGAAGTTAAATTATCGATTCTCTTTATTTTTTCTGTAAATTCTTCATTATTTCTAAAATCTTTTATAGCTTTTAAAGAGGCGTTTTCTAATTCTTGTTTATGATTTTTTATTATATTATCTTTTTCAGTTAATTTTTTTTGTAAATCAGTAAATTCTTCACTAGTTTTATACTCATTTATAATATCATTTTTAGATGTTTTTAATTTAGTTTCTAATTCTGTTTTTTCTTTAATTAAATTTTCTTTTTCAGAAATTAAATCATCGATTCTCTTTATTTTTTCTGTAAATTCGTCTTTTGTTTTAAAATCTTCAATAGCCTTTAAAATTGCATTTTCTAGTGTTTGTTTATGATTTTTGATTATATTATTTTTTTCGTTTAAATCATTTTTTAAATTAATGAATTCTTCACTAGTTTTATACTCTAAAAGTGCTTGATTTTTAGCTGTATTAAATAAATCCTCGTCAATCTTTGAACGAACTTCATTTAAATAACTTTCTACTCCTTCATCCTTATATTCATCTATAAAGAAAAAATCTCCTTTTTTTGCATCTTCCAAGATTTCAAATTTTATTCTTGGTTCATGTTCTATAATTCTAACTTTTATTTTATTTCCCATTTTTTACCTTTCCATATATAAATAATATTATATTAATTTTACATTTAAACAGTAAAATTTCAAATTTTATTTTTACATTTACTCTTTTAAAATAAAATATTTACATTTTCCCATATTTTCTAAATAAATTAAGGAAAAGTACTCTCCATAAGAACAATAATATAAATTATATTTAGAATGAAAAATGATAGTATTTCCGTGTTCTGGACACAATTGCAATTCACTTGGTAAAATATATTTTCATTCATTTATTATTTCTTTTTTTGCAATAATTCTATTTACATTTTTATTAAATTCATTAAAAATTTTTAAACTTCATTTTAATTTTCAAAAGTCTTTTTTATCAATTTTTCTTTTTTTATATTCAAGTTTAAATTTTTTTCACTGATTTTTATTTTCATTTTTAAAAATTAAAAAATCATTAATCGATTCAACATATTTATATACAAAGATAAATTGATATTCTTCTTCTAAAAATGATTTATTTTCCTGTAAAAAATTAAAATATTCGTGTTTAGTATGTTTGTGTCTATTAAATTTAGAATAGAAAATTATAATTATTCCTATAATAGTAGGAATAAAAATTAAAAGCATTAAAAATAGTATAAGTAACCACTCTAAACCGGAAGAAAAAAGTAAAATAAATAAAGAAAATAAAAATAAAATTAATACATAAAATAAAATTATTATTATTTTTTTTACAATATAAATAATAATATCTTTACGGTAAAAGAAACTATTGAATTTTTGTCTATTTTTTTTATATTCAATAGGTTTTTTCCTATCAAATAATCATTCATTTAATTTTTTTCAAATTATATAATAAATGAAAATTAAAGCTGATTTAAATAAAGTGTTAATTATTAATGAAGATATAAATTCAAAAAATTTAATATTTCAAAATCAGTTTTTTATAAAAATATCTGGTTTTTTTTCTTGTAAAATATTTTGAAATTGCTCAATTAAATTGTTAGATATTAAATGAAAAATATTAACGAATGAAAAAATAGTAGTTAATATTAGAACTGCTATTTCTATATAAATGGTAGGATTCAAAAATTTATTTTTTATTTTCATTTTTATTATTTCTGATAAATCTGAAAATTCAATAAATTTTTTTACTTTAAAAATTTTATTTTTTTCTTTTTCACTTAAAATAACGTATAAAAAAGCAATTATATAAAAAACTGTTATTGTCAATCAAATAAAACCCATTTTAAAATACCTATAATGTAATAAAAGTAATAAAAAAATGGCGGGGCAAACAGGATTTGAACCTGCGCGGGCGGTTAAGCCCCTAACGCGTTAGCAATGCGTCCTCTTCAGCCTCTTGAGTATTGCCCCCCAAGTTTTTACTATATAATTATATAATAATTTGCTTAAATTAATAAGCATTTTTTTTATTTTTCAATAAGTTTATAAAATTCCTTTTCATTAATTATTGGAGTTTTGTGTTTTTCTGCTAATTTTAATTTAGATTCACCTGGTAAATCTCCAACAACTAAATAGTTTGTTTTAGAAGTAATTGTATTAGAAAGTACCCCGGAATTAGATACTACTAATTTTTTAAATTCATTTCTTGTTATGGATAAAGTTCCAGTAACAACAAAAGAAATATTTTCTAAATTTTTGCTTTCAATCTTGTTGTTTTCCTTTATAAAATTCAAATTTTGCTCTTTTAATTTTAATAAAAATTCTTTATTTGCTTGAATACTAAAATAATTTTTTAATTCTTTAACAATGGTTTCACCAAATTTATTTACTTCTAAAAATTTTTCATAATCATAATTTAAAAGTTCATCAATATTATTGATCCTTTTACTAATTTCAATAGATGCTTCAACACCTATATTTTTAATTCCAAGTGCATAAATAAATTTACTAAATTCTATGGTTTTAGAATCATTTATGGCTTTTAATAATACAGTTGTGGAACGCATCTTAAAATTCTTAGTTCATTTTTTATTATTAGCACTAATTAAAGCAATATTTTTTTCTAATTCAAATACATCAATAACATTTTTTATTACGCCAAAGTCATAAAATTGTTTAATAGTTTTTTTAGAAAGTGTTGAAACATCGAAAGCATTTTTGGAAAAGAAGTGGATAATTTTTCTAACAATTTTGTCTGAACAATTTTCATTTTCACAAAATTGTTCTTTTTCTGTATTATGTAAAGGAAAATTACAACTTGGACAGTGAGTTAAAATATCAATATTGGTATTTTCGAATTTTTTTACAGATGAAATTACTTGTGGAATAATTTCTCCAGATTTTTTAATATAAACATCTTCTCCAATTCTAATTTTAAGATTTAAAATGTTTTGAAAATTATGTAAATAAGCTTTTTCAACTTTAGTTCCATTTAAAAAAACTGGTTCTAAATTGGCAACATAAGCAATTTTTCCTGTTCTTCCTGTTTGGTAATCAACTGAAAGTAATTTAGTTTTTACGATTTCATCATAAAATTTATATGCAATAGCTCCTTTAGGAAATTTAGAAGTATAACCCAATTCTTCGGAGAAAATAACATCATTTACCTTAATTACCATTCCGTCTATTTCATATTTCAAATCATCTCTATTTTTATCCACATATTCTATAATTTCCTGTATTTCAAGTAAATTATGTACAGTTTTTCCTATTGTATTTACAGGAAAATGATTTGTTTTTAAAAAGTTGATAGTTTGCGAAACAGAATTAATATTATGGTTAATAGGTTCTACAACTTGATAAAAAAATGCTTTAATTTTGTGCATTTCATCAGTGGAAACGTTTTTCAATTTTCTTACTATTCCTGCGGCTGCATTTCTTGGATTTAAAAACAAATTTTTTCTTTCTAAAGATTTAATTTTAGAGTTTAATGATTCTTCATCGATTTTTTGCTGGTTATATTCATCAATTTTTGCTTGAATTTGTGAATTTAAATCAATAAAATCATCTTTATCAATATATATTTCTCCTCTAATTTCAATTGGTTTATCATATTTTATTGTTTTCGGAAAAAATTCATCTTTTGTTTTTAATATATTATTAATGATATTTTCTCCTTCAACACCATTGCCACGAGTTAATGCTTTTATTAATCTACCATCTTTATAATGAAGAGCAATAGAAAGTCCATCGATTTTAGGTTCAATATAAAAATCTTTAATTTCCTTTATAACTTCTTGAGAATCATTCAAAAATTTTTGAATTTCTTCATATGAATAAGCTTTATTTAAAGATAACATCGCAAAAGAGTGCTTAACTTTTTCAAATTGAGTAGAACTTATAGAATGAATTTTTTGAGTTGGTGAATTTAAATTTTCTTCTCAAGAAAATAAAGAAAAATACACATTTTCTAATTCTTTCAACTCTTTCATTTTGTCTTCATATTCTAAGTCGCTAATTTCTTGTGTATTTTCTTCAAAATACAATTTATCATGATATGAAATTTCTTGTCTTAAATCTTCAATAATTTTTTTAATTTCTAAATCGGTTTTTCCTTTTATTTTATCTTTTGTTTTTTTTCTCATAAATCATCCTTATTAAAATTGTTGAGCTGTATAAATTCAAAATAGCGGTAATGGTCCTATTACATTTTGTTCTACTAATATAACAAAAACTATAAAACTAATTAAAAATAATAAAAATAAGTAGTCAAATCATTTTAAATAAAGACGACGATATTTTGTTCTTTTTTCATAAGGATCATAACCTCTTACTTCCATTGCGTTTGATAAATCTTCTGCTCTAGAAAATGATAAAACAAATAGTGGAATTGTTAAGGTAATCATTGCCTTAACTTTATCATTAATTTTTCCGTGTTTAAAATCAACTCCTCTTGAAGCTTGTGCTTTAATAATTCTATTTGCTTCAAGTAATAAAGTAGGAATGAATCTAATTGCAATTGAAATAATCATCGCTATTACATTGGTGTTAATTTTTACAAGTTTTAATGGGAAAATCAAATCTTCAATAGCTCTTGTTAATAATACAGGTTTAGTAGTATAAATCAAAAGAGTAGTGATTAAAATCATACAATAAATTCTTAAACCAAGAACAAAAGCCCTTATAAAAGATAAATTAGTATATTTTAAAGTTGTAAATTTTAAGTTCAATGAAAATCATTCTTGACTTATAAATTTATAAGATTGATCGTGATCTAAACCTTTTATAATGAATTCTGGTTTATTAAAATTACTTAAATCATTTAATATAAAAGAATAAATTATAGACATAAATAAAAATATAAAAATAGGTAATTTAGCTACTTTTATTAAGTGAAAAGGTTTTTTAGTGGTAACAGCAAACAAAATCATCATAGGAATTATTAAAAAAGAAAGAGTTAATAGATGTGTTGTTACAAAAAACAAAGTAATAAAAATAATATTAAATATTAACTTTATTCTTGGATCTAACTTATGCAAAAACGTATTTTTAGGTACATATTTTCCAATTACTATATTCATATTACTCCTTTATTAACTTATTTATTTCTGAAATTAACTCATTAATATTTTTAACTTTTGGAATATTTATTCCTTTTTGTTTTAGTTTATTAACAAAACTTAACAATTTAGTTGGTTGCATTTTATTATCTTCTAAAAACTCTGTATCACTAAGTATTTCGTAAGTGTCTCCATCTTTAATTATTTTACCTTCCTTGAATACAATTGTTCTATTTGTTCAAGTTAAAGCATTATCTAAATCATGAGTTACAATTACTATAGTTTTTCCTGCTTTGTGTAAATTATCAAAAATTTCCAAAGTTTCTTGAATCCCTACCGGATCTAAACCTGCTGTTGGTTCATCAAAAAAAATGATATCAGGATCCATTGCTAAAATTCCTGCAATTGCCACCCTTCTTTTTTGTCCACCTGATAAATCAAAAGGTGATTTTTGTAAATAAGATTCATCTAAACCAACAAGTTTAATTATATTTTTAGCTTTTTCAATAGCTTTTTTCTTTTCTTCTCCCATTGAAACAGCACCAAATATAATATCTTTTTCAATAGTTTGCTCAAATAGTTGGTATTCTGCAAATTGAAACACAACACCAACCCTTTTTCTTATTTGTTTTAACTCTTTACCTTTAACTCTTTTTGCAAAAAGTTTTTTCTTTTTTAAAATAACATTTTTCTGTATATTTTCTTTATTTTTGTTTTCATTAACATAAATAAATTCCACTTCACCATCGTCTGGATAAATTAAACCATTCATATGTTCGATAAATGTGGTTTTTCCACTACCTGTTTGTCCTATAATTGAAATGAATTCACCTTTATTTATTTCAGTTGAAACATCATCTAAGGCATTAAATCTTGAAGGTAAATCTTTATCATAAATTTTAAATATATTTTTTATTTTAATTTGCATATTTCCTCTATTAATTCATTTTCATCATATGTTGGTTTTATTTTATTTATTAAAGAAGAAATTTTATAAATAAATGGTGAATCTAATTTTGCTTCTTCTAATACTTTTTTATCATTTAAAATGTTTTTTGGAGATCCTTGTGCTATTACCTTACCTTTTGCTAAAACTATCACTTCATCTGCTAAAACAGCTTCATCCATATCGTGAGTTATAGAAATTAAAGTTTTTGTTCTTGTAGATTGAATTTCCCTAATTATGTTTAAAACATCGTGTTTTCCTTTAGGATCTAGCATTGATGTAACCTCATCAAAGATTATAATTTTAGGACTTAAAGCTAAAATGGAAGCAATTGCAACTCTTTGTTTTTGACCACCAGATAAATTTTGTGGTTCTCTTTCAAGATGATCTAGCATATCAACTTTTTGAGCTAAATTGAAAATTATTTCCTTCATTTCCTTTGGATTAACACATCTATTTTCCAAACCAAAGGCAATATCATCTTCAACTGTTGCACCAACAAATTGATTATCTGGATTTTGAAAAATAATTCCAATATATTTTCTTGCTTCATTTAAAGTGCTTTTGGATAATAAAATATCATTTATTCACACTTCACCTTTTTTAGGTTTTATAATTCCTGTTAAAATTTTAGATAAAGTTGATTTTCCCGAACCATTGTGCCCTAAAATGGCAATATATTTTCCTGCTTTGAATTCTAAATTTATATCATCTAATGCTAATTTTGCATTTTCTTCATCGCTGTAACTAAAAGATACGTTTTTAAGTTTTATCATAATTTTTAATTATACTATTTATTGCTTTTTTTATTATTATTTAATAATAAATTAGCAGAATTTATATAAGATCTAATCAAACCTCCTGCTCCGAGTTTGATTCCACCAAAATATCTAACAACAACAATGAGGCTATTTTCTATTTTTTTTATTTGAAGCAAATTTAAAAGTGGTTTTCCTGCAGTTCCTTGCGGTTCCCCATCATCGCTCATTCCATAATGTGTTATTCCATTAATATCAGTGAATAAAAAAGCATAACAAATGTGTCTAGCTTTTTTATGTTCTTTTTTTAGATTTTCAATTATTGTTTTTACTTCGTTTTTGTCTTTAATTTCATATAAAAAGGAGTAAAATTTAGATTTTTTAATTTCAAATAAGTTATTCATTATTTTATTTTAAATTGAATATTTCCTTCTCCTACAACATGGGATTTTATACTTTCTAAAACATCTCCCAATGAAATAACATCAAAATTTTCTCTTTTTACAAAATTGATTTTTTCATCTAATGCATAAATTGTTAATGTATAAATTCCGTTTGAATCTGAAATATTTGGTATTTTTACCAATCCATAATCGTTTGCTATATACCTAAATATCTCATCACTTTCTCCAAAATCACTAGCTATTCTTTGTGCAAGGTGAGTACCAAAAGTATTAATATAATGATATTTTTGTTCTTTATTAATGTTAAATTGATTAATTATTCTTGAAGGAATTTTTATAAAGTTATCAGTTTCTAAATTCACATTTTCATTTTCTAGCTCAGTTCTAATTCAAAATATTAAAGGTGTAGCATAGTTTTTTACTTCAGCGTTTCCTAAAAGTGTCACAACATAACTTTTAGCTTCATTTATTTTGGAAAATTCTAAAGGTAGAGATATTGAATGAAACAAATTATTATGTTTTTGTGCTACATAAAATTTATTTAAAAATATTTCATTGTTTTCTCTATAAAAAGCACTAGATTTAATTTCAATATTTGTCTTTTTATTACCTTTATAAAAGAAAATTTTATCTTTTTCAAGTCCTTTGTTTAATTCCTGACTTTCTTTGTTATTTTCTACAAATCTATCATTGATAAAAACATATTTTGTTCTATATAAAAAAGTATAAAATCCTGAATCGATAACTTTTCCTTTTATCAAATTTTGAAAATCGTCAAAAAATAATTTATCTTCTTTATTAAAATTTGAATTTTTTAAAATGTCTTCTGTATTTAAAGCATAAATTCTTAATTCATAATTATGGTCACTTTCTACAGGGAATGGTCCTACATAAACGCCATTATTTTCGATTGAAACAATTTGTTCCAGTAAATGTTTTTTAGCGAAGGCTGACATAGAGTTTTCAAATTGAATAATTTTATCTTTATTTTGAAATGAAAAATCCCAATCTACCCTATTTTTCTTTATATTTGCAGCAATTCAATGAATAAAAGGTACTCCTAAAGATTTAGAAGCTTCCTTATCAATTAATGTTATAGCATATGATTTAGCATTTTTTACTTTTGACCATTTTATTGGGAAACTTACAGAATTGTCTTTTAAATTAGAATTACCAAATTGAGTTTCCAAAACACCATTTTTTACATTTTTTACAATTATTTTCATAAATTAAATTTTAACAAAAAATACACAAAATTAAACTTAAATAATTTAATCTTGTGTATTTTGTAAATAAATTGAAAAAACTATTTTCTAATATTAAGTTTTTCAATAGTTTTTTTGTAAGAATCAAAATTGTTTTCTTTTAAATATAATAAAAGTTTTTTACGTTTATTAACCTTTGCCATAAATCCACGTTTTGAATGTTTATCTTTTTTATTAACTTCAAAATGTTTTTTTAATGATTCAATATCTTCAGTTAAAATTGCAACTTGAACTTCAATCATACCTGTGTTTTTTTCGTTTCCACCGAATTCAATTGTTAATTCTCTTTTACGTTCTTTTGAAACCATATTTTCTCCTTTGATTTAATCCCAGCAAAAACTTGAACGAATGTTAAAACCGAGAAAAAATATTTTATATTAATTTTATTAATATTTAAATTTTATCACATTATTTGTTTAATGTTAATAATTTTATGAAAGAATCTGCTTTTAATGAAGCTCCACCTACAAGTGCTCCATCAATATCTTTTTGATTCATTAATTCTTCAATATTTGTTGGACTTACTGAACCTCCATATTGAATAACAACATCTTTATATGTGTTTTCTCTTATAAATTCACAAACTTCTTGTGCTATTTGTGCAGTTGCTGTTTTTCCTGTACCAATTGCTCAAACAGGTTCATAAGCAATTACAATTTTAGAAAAATCTTCTACATTTTTTAAAGAATTTTTTAATTGATGTAAAATAACATCTTTTGTTTTATTATTTTCGTATTCTTCTAATGTTTCTCCAACACAAACAACAGGAGTTAATCCTTCTTTTAATGCTTGATGAACTTTTAAGTTAACTAATTCATCTGTTTCACCAAAATATTGTCTTCTTTCAGAGTGTCCTAAAATTACAAAAGATACAGATAAATCCTTTAACATAGATGCAGAAATTTCCCCTGTATATGCACCAGAATCAAAATTTGAAAAGTTTTGTGCTACTATTTTTAAATTTGATTTTTCAAATAAAAATAAATTAGTAAAAGGTGCAGCAATTCCGAAAGTAACTTCATCTGAAATTTTTGTTTTGTTTTCACTGTATAATCTACTAAATTCATCTAAAAATGCTTTTGTTTCTTGAGCATTTTTATTCATTTTTCAATTACCAATAATTGTTAATTTTTTCATTTTTCTCCTTAAAAAATAATCATTATTCAAATTATACTAAAACTCTTGAATTAATAAAAAAATTAATTATTTTATTATAAATTTCAATAACAAAATCTTCAGTTTATAGTAAAATTTAAATAATATTAATATAATAATAAATGTTAGAAAGCAGGCAACAATGAAAAGTATAAAAAATGTAATATTAAATGCTAAAGAAAATGATAAAAAAATTTTTAGTATTCAAGGATGACTAACAAACTTAAGAGGAAATACAAAAATTAAATTTTTAGAAATAAATGATGGTTCTACAATAGTTAATTTGCAGGTAGTTTTAAAAAACGAAAAAATCAATTTACAAGAAGTCGATAAGGCAAGGGATGGAGCAGCTATTTATGTTAAAGGTGTTTTAAATTACACTCCAAATTCAAAACAACCTATCGAACTTCAAGCTGATGAATTTAAGTTATTAAAAAATACAGATGAAGATTTTCCAATTCAGAAAAAAGAAATTTCAATGGAATTTTTAAGAGAAATACCTCATTTAAGACACAGAACAAAATTAATAAAAGCTATAATGCTAATTCGTTCTACTTTGGCGATAGAAATTCATAAATTTTTCTCTAATCATGATTTCCTTTATGTTTCAGCACCTATCATAACTTCTAACGACGGAGAAGGAGCAGGAGAAACTTTTGTTGTGGATTCAGAAAATGAAAAAATGTTTTTTGGAAAAAAAGCAACTTTAGGTGTTACTGGTCAATTACACGCTGAATCTTATGCAATTGGAATGAAAAAGGTTTATACTTTTGCTCCAACATTTAGAGCTGAAAATTCTCACACTAAAAAGCATGCAGCAGAATTTTGAATGGTTGAACCTGAAATCGCTTTTTACGAATTGCAAGATGTGATTAAATTATCTGACCATATGCTAAAAACTGTTATTAAAAACACTTTAGAAAAACATAAATTAGAATTTGATTTTTTAGAAGAAGTTGTTGATAAAAACTTGAGAGAAAAACTAAATTTATTTTTAAACAAAACACTTTCTATTATCGATTATAAAGACGCTATAGCAGAATTAATAAAAGTAAAAGATATTTTTGAAGAAAAAAATATTTATTTTGGTTTAGATTTAGCTACAGAACACGAAAAATACTTAGCAGAAAAATTATTTAACGGGCCTGTTGCTGTTATAAATTATCCAAAAGAATTCAAAGCTTTCTATATGTATCAAAATGATGATAATAAAACAGTTGCTGCTTTTGATTTATTAGTTCCAGGTATTGGTGAATTAATCGGTGGTTCCCAAAGAGAAGTTCGTTATGAAAAATTACTAGAAAGAGTTCGTGAATTATCAATCCCAGAAGACGATTTAAAATGATATTTAGATTTAAGAAGATTTGGTGATGCTGGTTCATCAGGATTTGGACTTGGTTTTGAAAGACTTGTTATGTATGTTACAGGAATCGACAATATTAGAGATACTATTCCTTTCCCAAGAACAGTTAATAACTTAAAAATGTAAATAAAGGAGTAAAAATGAAATTATCAATATTAATTCCATCATATAAACAAAAAAATGAACTTAAATCTCTTTTAGACTCTTGTTATGTTCAACAAAAAAACGAAGATTTTGAAGTGATTGTAACAATTAACAAACCTACAAATGATGAATTGAATTTAGTTTATGAATATAAAGAACTTTTCAAAGATAAATTAAAAATTTTAATTAATACAAAAAGACAAGGTGTTATTCGTGATATTTTTGATATGCTTACAAAAGCAGTTGGAGAATATTTTATTGTTGTTTTTCCTGAAACTAATTTAAAAAACTTTTTTGTCAAAAGATTTATTGAAATTGAAAAAAAATACAAGGTTGACATTATTGAATTTAAGCCTAAATTTAAAGGTTTTTTTCAATTAGAACCTAAAAAAAGAATTCAAGACAATAAAATTTTTAAAATTCAAGAAGACAAAAAGGTAGTTGCATACACTTTTCCAATTATTTTTAACAAATTTTTTAACACAAATAAATTTTTAGAAATAACAGCAAACACAAATTTCAAAGATGCTAGTTCTAAATATTTGATTGAAATACTATACAAAACACTACCCTTTTTAGAAAGTTATGTCTATATCGATGAAATCATCGTTAATGAATGAAATAATGAAATAAGCATTTTTAACCCTTCACAAGTTATTAGGGACTGAAAAAATATTGAAAATTTCACAAGAGAAAATAAAATTGAATTTATGGAAGAGATTTTATATGCCAAACTTTACTTTTTACAAATTTTTATTCCTGTAATTTTAGGAGTAACTAAAAAATCTCTATTGACTAGACTGTTAACAAGACAAGAAGAATTTCCAATAACTGTTTTAAAATATTATGAAAAATTAAAATTATTAAGAAAAAATGAATTTAATTTACTTTTATCAGTAAATAAATACATCCTATTAAACAGTAACGAAAGTAAACTTATTACAGAAAATACAGCCCCATCAAAATGACATTCAATTTCCAAAAAAATTTAACTAAAGCAGAAGCGAGTCTTTCAATAAAGTTTCTCTCTTCTTTAATTGATATTTTATTATATTTCTCTTTTGCTTTTTCTTCTTTAGGTTTTTTATTCTTTTTAATATTTAAAAACGATTATAACTTAGCTTATTATTTTTGACTTTTTTTTCAAATTATATTTATTTTAGCTTTCCAATTACTTATTCCTTTGTTAAATCAAGGCAAGAGTATTGGAAAAATAATTTGTAAATTAGAATTACAAACAGAAAAAAAAGTAAACAAAAAAGAATTGCTTTCTTGCTTATTAAAAAGAAATTTATTTTTTTCTTTGAATTGAGTTATATTAATTTTTCTTTTTATTCTTTTAATTAATCCTCAATTATCACAGAAAATTGTTTCTAGCAATAGTTTACTAAAAGACAAAAATAAGCAATTTAGTAATTTGAATTCATTAGAAAAAATTTTAATAAATATTTTTATCGCCTTTTCTAACTTTAACTTTATTTTGCTTTTAATTTTATTTTTTTTCAACATATTTAATCCAAAAAAAAACATCATAAATATTTTTTCCAAAAGCAAATTAGTATACAAAAATAAATTCATCGAAACTCAAAAACCTTTAGAAATCAAAAACCTAAATTGAACCAAAGTGCAGTGAGACACGAAAGGAGATTATTATGAAGAATGATAATAATGTAAAAATTCTCTCAAATTTAAATGATAAACAAAAAAGTGCTGTTGTTTATAATCAAGGTCATCTTCGAATAATTGCTGGAGCTGGTAGTGGTAAAACAGGAGTATTGACAAGAAAAATAGCTTACTTAATTGAAAATAAAATTACTGATGCTAAAAAAATTTTAGCAGTTACTTTTACTAATAAAGCCTCAAACGAAATGAAAGAAAGGGTTATAAATTTAGTTGAAGAAAAAGGAAATGAAGTTTTTATAAGTACTTTCCACTCTTTATGTAACTATATTTTAAGAAGAGAAATCACCAATCTCAAAGATTATAATTCGAATTTCGATATTCTTGATTCTTCAGATCAAAAAAATATTTTAGAAAACATATATAGAAAATTAAAAATAACAAATAGAGACATTAATTATTCAACTGTTTTAGAAAAAATTTCTAAATGAAAAAATTTAGAAATTTTGCCAGAAGAAATAGATATAGATAAATTAGAAGAAGATGATGAAATAATAGTTGATCTTTATACTGAATACTCAAAAGAATTAAAATTATTAAAAGCATTAGACTTTGATGATTTAATGATTTTTACCGTTAAAATCTTTCAACAATTTCCAGAAATAAAGGAAAAATGAAGAAATAAATTTTCTCATATTCTTGTTGATGAATTTCAAGATACATCAGAATTGCAATTCGAAATTATTAAACATTTAACTGGAGAAAAAAATATTTTAACAGTTGTTGGAGATCCTGATCAAACAATTTATACTTGAAGAGGTGCTGATGTAGAATTAATTTTAAATTTTGATAAATTTTTCCCAGGTGCCTTAACAATTACCCTGGATCAAAATTACCGTTCTACCAATCAAATACTAAATGCAGCAAACTCTTTGATTAAAAATAATAAAAATCGTTTAGAAAAAAACTTATTCACCGATAATATTTCAAATGAAGAAATTGTATTTCACCATTCTTTCAACGTAGAAGTTGAAGCCAGATGAGTTGCAGAAGAAATAAATGATTTAAAAAGAAAAAAAGTTCAACTTAAAAATATAGCAATTTTATATCGTTCCGGTTTTTATTCAAGAGCTTTTGAAGAAGCTTTAATTAAAGAAAATATTCCTTATCAACTTTTAGGTGGAACTAAATTTTTTGAAAAAAAAGTTATAAAAGATTTAATTGCTTATCTAAAGGTTATGAATGACGGTTCAACTGTTGGTTTACTAAGAATTATAAACATCCCTTCTAGAAAAATTGGTCCTTCAGCAATTCAAAAATTAACTGAGTATGCAAACAAAAGAAACATTCCACTTTTTGATTGTTTAATTGATTATTTCACTAATAGAAAAACTTATATGAAAGAAGAAGGATTTGAAGAATTACCTTTAAATCATTCTCTCCAAAAAGAACTGGTTGATTTTTTAAATTCTATTAACTTTGCAAGAAAACTGCTAAAAAGTGAAAAAAGCATCTCTTTTGTTCTTGAAAAATTTATTGAAAAAATTAAATACATAAGTTCAATTAAAAACATTTTAGATAAACAAGATGCTCTAAATAATTTACATAGTTTAATGCAAGGGATTAAATCTTGAGAATCTAAAAATCCTAATTTAACATTAAATGATTATTTACACGAAATTTCTTTATTAACAGATAGTGATGACTCGAACTATGAACCAAATACTGTAACTTTAATGACAATACACAGTTCCAAAGGTTTGGAGTTCCAAAATGTATTTTTAGTAGGAATGGCTGAGGGTATTTGTCCAAATAAAAGAACTTTAAAAGATGAAGAAAATATAGAAGAAGAAAGAAGACTTGCTTATGTAGCTATCACAAGAGCTAAAGAAAGATTATTTATTTCTGATTCTGGTGGAAACTACTTTGAAAATCAAGCATATTCTCAAACTTCGAGATTTATTTCAGAAATGGGAATAAAATCTGAAATTTTACAAAATTTCACAAAAAGAACTAATGATGGGCAATTAAACTATAAAAGAAATGATAAAACAATCAATTTAGTTGCTGGTGATTTAGTAAATCACATTGTTTTTGGAGAAGGAATAGTTCTTGCTGAAGAAGGTGATACAATAATTGTTAAGTTCAAAAACTTACCTGAAAAAGATGCGACCAAAAAAATAATGAAACAGCACAAATCTTTAGAAAGGATAACACCTATCTAAGATTATGACTAAAAATAATTTTCAATTAGATCATTTAGGTATTATTTTAGTAGTTATTATTATTTTGTTATGTATAACGGCATCAGGAATTTTATTTTTTGTTTATTCCAAAAATGAAAAACATATTTTAAAAAATAGTTCTATTATCATTCCTTTAAGTTTTGATGAAGAAAACGAAAGAATAAGAGTAATAGATTCTAAATTTAAAGACAGTGTTTTAGAAGTTTTTAAAAATAAATTAAATATTTATACAGGAAATTGAGTTAAATTAAATGATTTTATACTTTTAATTGATGCAAAAGATCGTAGCAAATTTATTGAAAATATGAAAACTTGATCTAATAAAGAGTTAGATTTAAATATAATTGATAAAGAAAACAAAAAAGAAACAAATAAAAAATATAAATTTATTTTTTCAAATGAAGGTGGAAAATATATATTTATTTATAGAAATAGATATAGCAAAATAAATATTAAATTTTTACAAAAAATTGTAAAAAAAATTAAAATTATGAAAATCAAAAATTTTAAAACTAATAAAAGATTTTCCTTATTTTTCAATTTTTCTTTAAGTACATGATTTATAAATGAATCTATTTCCAAAAACATTTTAGAAGAACTTGTGTATAATAATTTTTTACTTTATTTTAAAATAAAACAACTGTTTTTAGAAGAAGGAATATTAATTCTAGCTTTTAATTCAAATAATAAAAGAAAAATAAACAAAATAAAATATAAACTATATAAATTATTTTCAAAATTAAAAAATAATTTTTTCTTTTCGGAACAATCTGTTGTTATTATTGATAATAAAACTCAACAAAATTCAAGTTCAGGAAAAATAAAAAAAATGATTAACTTCTCACTATGAAAATCTAAAAATGTTAATAAAACTATTGAACTTGAACATCCTTATTTTTTAGAATATACAGAAGAATTAGAAAAATACGATAAGGCTATTGAAGAATTTAAAGAAATTCTTAAAAGAGATGTAATAACAACAAACAAATTAGAATTAAGAAGAGGCAAAAGAAAAATTGGTGAAATAGAAATAGATAACATTCGCCCCGAAATTAAAAAATTTCTTTTTGTTAGAGAAAAAATAAAAATAGCTGAAAAAATTCTCAAAAAAGATATTGAGTTAAAAAGTGAAGAAAAAAATCATAATTTTATTTATACATATACAGATGTATTTTTAAATTATTGAAATAAATTAGATAAAAATACTTCTAATTTAATTATCAGAATTAAAAGTTATTCTATGTTTTTAAAAAAATTTAAAGAAGCATCCAAACATAAAGAATTAGCTTTTGACAGATGAGGAATTTATGTTCAAAAAATAAATTTATCGTTGTTTTCTATCTTAAAAGAAATAAAACCTAAATTTTTAGTAATTTCTTATGAAATATTAAATAACATAGAAGATGATTCCTTTTTAATTTCTTTAGAAACATTAAATAAAATTTGTTCTACCAACAAAATAACAATAATTTATGAAAACAAAAATAATATAATTAAAAACGAAAGGATTCTTGAAAAAATAGGTTATAACTATTATTTCAATATTTAAAATGCAAAAAATCAATCAAGAAGATGTAACAATTTTAATTAACGGAAAATATGATAAATATACTAAAAAAAGCATTAATTCATTAAAAAAACGTTTTCCTAAATCACCAATTTTAGTATCATGTTGAGAAAATGATGAAATTGATGAAAATCCTAAAGTTAGTAAATTTATTTTAAACAAGGATCCTGGTGGTTTTTATATAACTAAATTTAAATATGGTATTAATATTAATAGAATTATTGTTGCAACTCAAAATGGTTTAAAAGAAGTTAAAACCAAATATGTTTTAAGAATTAGAAATGATTTATATTTCAAAAACGATAATATTCTAAATGATTTTGCAAGTTTTTTCCACAAAAGAGATGAAAAATATAAAATATTTGAAAAAAGATTAATTTCTTCTACTTTTTTTAGTTGTGATTACAATGTTTTGGGTTATGGAAAAATTAATTATGCTTATTTACATATATCTGACTGATTAAATTTTGGATTAGCAACAGATGTGAAAAAATTTTGAGAACCAGTTAAGTTAATAAAAGACTTAAATGAATTTGCTTATTTTAATAAGCAAAATGACTTTCTTCCTGTAAAAATGCATCCAGAAAACTATTTTCCTCAGTTTGTTTTTAAAGAAAATACAGATTTAAATTTAGACAATGTTTTTGGTGATGATTTAAGTAAAAAAGAAGAATTTGATAAATATATAAATGAAAATTTTATAACTTTAGAATCTAAACAAATAGGTTTTTATAATTTAAAACCCAGGTATAAAACAATTAGTAAATTTTCTTTACAACCTTTTAACAAAAAATATATTTCTTTTTTAAAATATTATATAGATACATATGAACCTAATTGAAAAATAGCAAATAAATATAAGCTTGAAAGAAAAGAACAACTTCCTAGCATACCTTACAAAATACCTACAAAAAACTCTAAAATTCAATTTACTTTTTTTAAGTTAGCAATAAAATTTTGCATCAAAGAATTATTCAAACAACATTTAATTAAAATATTTTTTATCTTTTCTAAGAAAAATATTTTAAAATTAAAGAAAGAAAAATTACAAAATAACATTATTAAAAGAAAGTTATAAATGACAGAAAAAATAAATAAAGAATTTTTATCAAGATATTTTAACTCAATAGAAAAGAAAAATAACTTGATATACAAAAGTTCTGCCGATAAAAACAAAATATTAGATGAATACTATTGATTTATAAAATTACCTCAAAACTTGAAAAAATTCATCCCAAACATTTATTTATATCAAGAACTAAATGATTTTAGTACAATAGTTATGGATTTTGTAGATTTTCCTAATATTTATAACTATTTACAAAAAGAAGTTTATATAAATAATTTTTACGAATTAATTGACAAATTATTTTATGTGTTAAAACAATTTAAAGATACTTCTTTTTTAAACCCTTATGAAAATAAAGATGATTCTTTATCTCGTTTTATTTATATCGAAAAAACAAATAATAGAATAAATCAAATAAATGAATCAGAATTTGTAGATATTAATAAAAAAATAATTTTCAATAATAAAGAATTAAAACCTTTCAATCAAATTAAAGAAAAAGTTTTTAATTTAATTGAAGAAAAATTAATAAATAGAGAGTTACTTTCAATTGTTCATGGAGATTTTTTCTTTAGTAACATTTTATTTGATGAAAAAACAAAAGAAATTAAATTAGTAGATCCAAGAGGTAGATTTGATTATTACAGAGATGTTATAGGAGATTTGAGATACGATTTAGCAAAATTAAGTCATAGTATTTCTGGAAAATACGACTGAATTGTACACAATAATTTTTCTTTCCAAGAAAATTCTAATAATTTTATTCTAAAAGAAAATTTTCCTTTTTCTGACAAAGAAAATAAAGAAATTTTGCTTTATTTTAATAAAAAAATTATTGAAATATTTCAAATTTCTTTTGATGAAATTAAATTAATTGAAGGTTTATTATTTTTAACTATGATTCCGTTACATAAAGAATCTAAAATTCATCAAAAAATCTTTTATTTAAAATCTATTGAAATTTTCAATGATTTATTAAAATCGGAGGGTAAATGAGAATAGTTATAGATTTAGATGGCACTATTTGTGAAATAAAAAAAGAAAATCAATCTTATTCAGAAGTAAAACCTTTGCCCGGAGCAAAAGAATTTATAGATGAAATGAAACAAAAAGGTCACACAATTATTATTAATACAGCAAGAAATATGCAAACTCAAGATCATAATATAGGAAAAGTTATGAAAAATATAGGATTAGTAACTTTAGAATGATTAAAGAATCATAATATTCAATATGATGAAATTTTTTTTGGAAAACCTAATGGTGATATTACAATATGCGATCGTTCCATCCACTTTGAAGGATGAGATAAAATTAATGAAGATTTTTTAAAAAAATATGCAAAAGAAAGATAAAAAAACACAAAAAGCACAGATTGTAATATTAATGGCTGGAAACGGAAAAAGATTTAAAGAGAAAGGTTATACAACTGATAAACCTTTTATTACAGTAGAAAATAAAACATTCTTAGAACTAGCAATTGAATCTTTTGACAAGCAAAATACATTTATTCTAGCAATGAAAAAAGAATTTACTTCAATTTATAAAAAAGAAATTAGTTCTTTACAAAAAAAATATAAAATTAAAATTTTTACTGTAGATCAAACAACTACTGGAGCTGCTTCCACTGCTCTTTCTATTTGAAAAATTATAGATAATAAAAAACCTGTTATTTTTGCTGATGTTGATAATTTTTATTTAGAAAAAGAAGCACAAAAATTTTTAGAATTTTCTCTACAAAACAAATTTGATGCTGCTGTTTCAACTTTTTATTCTACATCTAATAGTTTTTCTTTCATAAAATACAAAAATAATTTAGTTTTAGAAACAAAAGAAAAAGAAGTTATTTCTAATCAAGCAATTTCTGGTCTTTATTTTTTTAAAAATGGAAAAAAATTTATTGATTATTGCATAAAAATGCATATTTATAATAAAAAAATAAAAGAAGAATTTTATATGTCTAATATTTTTAATTTAATGCTAGAAAATAAAGAAAAAATAGGATGAATGCCTTTAAAAGAAAACGTTTATATTTCACTTGGAACTCCTGAACAACTTGAAAATTATTTAAATAACAAATCTCCTAAAAATTAACGGAATAAAACTAAATATTTTTAAATCAAGGAAAAAGTTATATAATTATACTTATGAAAAAATTAGGTATTTTATTAGACTCATTTGGTGGTATTTCTAAACAAACTATAGAAAATAATGGTTTTGAAATGGTTCCATTGCAATTTACAATAGATGGAAAAGATTATATAGATAATGGAGAAGAATTAACAAATTTACAAATTTGAGAATTAGTCAAAAAATCTAGCAGTGCTTCCACTTCTTTACCTGCATTAGCAACCATACAAGAAAAACTTAAAAAAATGAATAGCGAATATGAAAATGTTATCGTTTTTTTAACTTCTTCAAAACTTTCATCTACTTATCAAACAGTTTTAGTAGAATCTAAACAATATGGAGACAAATTTCACATTATAGATAATCACTTTTTTACAGATGAAGCACTAGAACTGGGTAAATTTTTAGTTCAAAAATCTAATGAAGGCGTTGAACTAAATAAACTTTTAGAAATATCAAAATGAGTTGCTAAAAAAAGTATGAATTTTTTAATTGTTAAAGATCTAACTTCTTTAATTCGTGGTGGAAGATTAAAGGGAGTAAAAAAACTCTTACTTAATTCTCTTAAATTAATCCCTTTACTCAAAGTAGATGAAGAAGGAATTAATTTTGGTGGATTAAAAAGAACATTAAAAGGTTCTTATGAAAAAGTTTTAGAAAAATTAATCGATTTTATAGGTGGTAAACATAATTTAGAAAATTTTGAATTTAAATTTATGTATGCCAATGATTCAGAAATGAAAAACGAAATTATTAACTTATTTAATAAAGAAAAATTAGAACTTGGAAATATCGAAATAGCTTCTGCTACCGTTATGATACATACTGGAGTAGGTTGTTCTTCATTAGGTATTTGACCTAAATTATCAAAAATTAAAATATAAAAAAATACCCTTATTATTTTTTAGAAAAATTTGCCTTTTGGGTATTTTTTTTATTTAAAATTGCTGTTACTAACATTATTGGAATTATAGAAAAAGAACACAAAATAATTAAAAATATTCTTAAAATAATTCAATATTCAGTAAATTGATAAGTAATTAAAATGACAAATAAAGATAAAATTAATGGGAAATTAAAATTAAAAAAATTTATTTTTAAAACTTTAAGATATACAAAAATTGTTATTATTATAAAAGATAAAATAACATAAGAAAGTCCTATTAAACATAAATATTTATATTCTATGATTTCCTTTTTTTGAATTTCAGGAGAAAATAGAAAATAAATAACTAAAATAGGAATTATAACTATTAAAATAGTAAATAATCAACTTGGAGCTTTTGTAATTCTCATTATTTTTTATAATGTAATTTATGAAGCATTTTTATTATAAAATTATCAATATTTTCACTGGTTGAGTTTTCTTCACCGTATTTTCTATAAGTAACCAAATTATTTTTAATTTCATTATCACCAATAATAATTTGGTATTTTGTCTTCATTAATTGCGCTTCTCTTATTTTTTTATTAATTCTTTCGTCTCTATCATCTAAATCAACATTAAAGTTTAATAATTGTAATTTTTCTTTTATTTTTTTTGCAAATTCTAAGTGTTTATCATTTTGAATTGGAATTACAACAAATTGTCTTGGACTTGCTCAAAATGGTAAATTCCCCTTTGTTTGTTCAAGAACAATAGAAATAAATCTTTCATATGTCCCTATTAAACCTCTATGGATTAAAACTGGAGTTTCCTTTTCATTATTTTCATTTATGAAACTTATTTTAAATTTTTCAGGAAGCAGAAAATCTAACTGTAATGTAGACATAGTAATTTCATGATTTAAAACTGTTTTTACTTGAAAATCAATTTTTGGTCCGTAAAATGCTGCTTCTCCTATTTTTTCTTCATAATCAATATTCAATTCTTTTAAAACTTTTTCCAAATCACTTTCTGCTTGGTTTCACATTTCATCATTATTGAAAAACTTTTCTTTATTTTCAGGATCTCTTTTAGAAAAAGAAACATAATCTAATTTAATATTAAACATATTTAATGTTTCAATAATCATTTTATATAAATGTTTAAATTCATCTACAATTTGACTTTTTCTAGCAAAAATATGACCTTCAGTTAAATCCATACCTCTTACTCTTTCAAGTCCTGTTAAAGCTCCTGATTTTTCATATCTATATAGTCTTGACTGCTCAGAATAACGTATAGGTAGTTCTTTATAACTTCTTTTTTGTCTATCAAATAAAATAATATGATGTGGACAAGTCATAGGACGTGCAATTAATCTTTCATTTTCTACCTCTATAGGTTTAAACATATCATCTTTATAATGTTCTAAATGACCAGAAGTTTTGTAAAGTTCTTCTGAACCAAAATGTGGAGTTAAAACTTCTTTAAATCCATATTTTTTGTCAAAAAATAAAATTCTATTTCTAATTGCATTTCTAATTTTCATTCCATCTTCTAATCAAATAGGAAGTCCTTGGCCTGAAAGGTGTGAAAAAGTAAAAATATTTAATTCTTTCCCAATTTTTCTATGATCTCTTTCTTTTCTTTCTTTTAAAATTTCTAAAAATTGATCTAATTCTTCTTTAGTTTCTCAAGAAGTACCATAAATTCTTGTTAACTGTTCATTTTCTGATTTTCCTCTTCAATATGCACCAGCTATTGATAGTAATTTAAAATGTTTAATTTTTGATGTTGAATCTTCATGACCACCTGAACAAAGGTCTTCAAAAAGAATCTTGTTATTAGAAGGATTTATTAAAGAATAAAAGGTTGCTTCTTGATTTTTAGCAATTATTTCATCATATAATTCTTTTTTAAATGGTTTATCTGTAAAAGAATAATTTTCTCCACTTGTCTTTACCATTTTGTAACCACCAGAAGCTAAACTTTTCATTTTCTTTTCAATTTTATTTAAATCTTCATCACTTATTGGCTTTTCAAATTTAAAATCATAATAAAAACCTTCTTCAGTTGAAGGACCAAATCCTAATTGAACATTTGGATATAATTCAATAACTGCAGCAGCTAATAAGTGACTTGTTGTATGGTTTAATTCTTTATTAAATTTCATTTTATAATCCTATTCTTTCTTTAAATTTTTCAATTGTTTTTAAAGCTACTAAATTAGCTTTTTCTTTTCCTTTTAATGATAATTCTTTTATATCTTTTTTACAATCTCTGTATTTTTCCTGTAAATTAGTTAAAAATTCTTTAACTACAGTAGCAACTGATTCTTTAAATTCTTTATAATTTTTTTCTTTAAATAATGTTTCAGTTTCTTCTAAAGTGATATCTTTCAAAGAACTATAAATCGTTAATAAATTCAATATCCCAGGTTTGTCTTTTGAAATATAAACTTTGTTTTCAGAATCAGTAACAGCTTTCATTATTTTTTTATAAGCAATTTCTGGATCATCCAATAAAAAAATGGAGTCATTTTGATTAGTATTAGACTTGGACATTTTCTTAGTTGGATCTTGTAAACCCATAATTTTTGAACCCGTTTTTTGCACATAAGCTTCTGGTAATTTAAAATTCATTTTATAACTTTTATTTAATCTTTCGGCAATGTTTCTTGTTAATTCTAAATGCTGAATTTGATCAATTCCTACTGGCACAATATCAGCATTATAAAGAAGGATGTCTGAAGCCATTAAAGTAGGATAAATAAAGAGCCCTGTTGGAATTAAATATGTTCCATTTTGATTTTTTATTTTACTACTTTTATCTTTAAATTGCGTCATTCTTGATAGTTCACCCATAGTGGTGTTTACTAAAATAAATCAATTTAAAACCGAATGAGCATCAACATCAGATTGATAAAAAATTGTGCTTTTTTCTGGATCTAAACCACAAGCTAAATATAAAGCAAAAACATCTTCTCTAAATTGTTTTAAATCTTTTCTTTCTATTGGCAACGTTAAACTATGCAAATCAGCGATAAAAATAAAAGACTCATATTCTTCTTGAAGTTTTACTGTATTTTTAATTGCTCCAATATAATTACCCAGTGTTATTTTACCAGTTGCTTGAACGCCTGTTACTAATCTTTTTTTCATATATTAAATTATATAATAATCTATTTAAAATATTCTATTAAAATTTATAATTAAAGAATGATTATAAAAAAATAAAAAGGAGTAATAATATTTTATGGTTTTAAACCATTTTATATTAAAATAATAGTTATATGGAAAAACAAGATTATCAAGCACTTTATAGAACTTATAGACCAACTAAATTCAGTGATGTAAAAGGTCAAGATTTTATAATTAAAACATTAGAAAACATTATCATAAGTAATAAAATCTCTCATGCTTATCTTTTTTCAGGTCCAAGAGGAACTGGAAAAACCACAGTTGCAAAAATTTTTGCAACTGTGGTTAATTGTGCTCATAGAGAAAACATTGATGCTTGTGATTTTTGCATTAGCAACATAAACAAAAATTTTGATATTATCGAAATGGATGCAGCATCAAATAACGGAGTTGATGAAATTAGAGAGTTGAAAGAAAATATTCAAAATTTGCCAACTAATTCTAAATTTAAAATTTATATTATCGATGAAGTTCATATGCTTTCTAAATCAGCATTTAATGCTCTATTAAAAACTCTAGAAGAACCACCAAAGCATATAATTTTTATTCTAGCTACAACAGACCCACAAAAAATACCTTTAACTGTTTTGTCAAGATTACAAAAATTTAATTTTTCTAAAATTAATCAAAACATAATCACAAATCAGTTAGAAGAAATTTTAAATAAAGAAAAAATTTCTTTTGAAATAAAGGCTTTAGAAAAAATAGCAAAACTTTCTGATGGCGGTTTAAGAGATGCACTGTCATTGTTAGAACAAGCAATTTTGTTCTCTAATAATGATTTAACTTTAACAAAAGTGGAAGAAATTTTCTCTCTTATTTCTAATGGTGATTATGTTCAAATATTAAATTATTTAAATAGTAATTCTGTAGAAAAAATTATAGAAATTGCTGACTCGCTTTTTGAAAAGGGTATAGATTTTGCATCATTTATCAACAATTTTTTAATCGTATTGAGAGATTATATAATTTTTTCTAAAACAAAAAAAGTTAATATTTTAGAAACATTATCACAGCAAGAAGTTGAAAATATTAATATAAATATAAAATATGCTTTTAATATTATTACTGAATTAAATAATTCTTTAAAAAATTTATATGTAATTGAAAATAACAAAACTTTTATTGAAATTTTATTATTAAAACTCCTGTTTTTAAATAATAATTCTTCTGATGAAAATTTAAAAAACGAGCAAAAAGAAACAATAAAAGTTGAAAGTATTTCTGAAGTTGCAAAGGCAATAAAAAATTTAGAAATTGACAATTCTGTCAATATTATAAATAAAGAAAATACAACAAATAATTTACACAAAATAGATAATTTATTCTTAGAAGGAAAAGAAATAAAGGAAAATCCTATTAATAGAACTTCTTTAATAAAAGAAAAAACAGAAATAAAGAATGAAAATTTAAATTCAAATATTTTTAAAGAAAGTTTTTTACAAGATGAAATTTCAGAAGAACAAAATGAAGAAATAGAAAATAAAAATACTTCCATATTTCAAATAAATAACAATCCTTCTAAAGATAATAACAATAAAGCAACTCAAGAAATTACTTCAATTTTTTCTCAAGACTTAAATAAAGACTTAACCGATACAACTTTATTAAAAAAAAGTACAGAAGTTATTTTACTTGATAATGAAACTATTGATGAAAAATACCAAGAAACAGAAAATATCATAAATAGTCAAGATTATTTAACACAAACTAAAGAAAACATATATCAAACTAATCAAATTAATTTAGACAACAAAAAAGATGAAGAAAATATACAAACTGAAAAGCATGAAATTAAAGTTTATGATGATTTATCTTTAGAAAATACTGAAAATATAAAAATAGAAACAAAAGAAAAAAAATCTGCATTTTCCCTTTTAGACGATGAAGATGAACCAATACCAGGTCTCAAAACAGAAAGTATAGATATCGGAATTATCGAGGAAGATATTTTAACTGTAGATGAAGTAATTAATTTGTTTGGTTTATTTAAAACCAAAGCAAATTCAAAAGATTTTCTTCAAAAAAGAAAAGAGCAACTAAAGAATTTGGAACTAATTTCTCTTGGCAATAAACAATATGAAGAATACATTAATTACTTATTAGATGTTAAAATTATTACTGCAACTGATAAATTTATTTTAGTTTCTGCTAGTCCAGAAAATGAAAATTCAATTTGAGCTTTAAATAGTGTAAAGTCTCAAATTAATTTTAGAGAGTTAAATAAACTAATTTTTGAAGAAGAAATTCATTTCTTTGCAATATCTAAAGAATTATTTGACTTAGCGTCTCAAAAATGAAAAAGAATGCAAGAATTAAAAACTCTTCCTGATGTTTTTAATGAATTACCAGAAATAGTTTATAAAACTCAAAAAGAAATCGAAGAAGAAAAAATGATTTCCATATTCGGAGATAAATTTAAAAAATAAAAAAGAGGTAAAAATGAATATACAAGAAATGATAAAACAAGCAAAAAAAATGCAAGAAAGTTATACAAAAAAACTTAATGAATTAAACTCTACAGTTTTTGAATTAGAAAAACAAGGAATAAAATTAGAAATGTATGGGGACAGAACATTAAAATCAATTAATGTGCATGAAGCATTAATTGATCCTGAAGATAAAGAAACACTTGAAGATGTTATTATTTTAGCAATAAATGAACTTGTTGAAAAAATAAATAAAAAACATGATGAAATTGCACCAGCAAACGGAATGATGTAATGATAGGAAGTGAATTTAATGAGTTAGTTGAGAATTTAAAAAAAATTCCTGGAATAACAAAAAAACAGGCTGAAAAAATAGCTTTCTATACTCTAAATCTTAATTATGAAGAGTTAGAAAAATTACTAAATTCTTTTAAGCAACTCAACCAAAATTTAAATAAATGCATTTCATGCAATTTTATTTCCAAAAACAAACAATGCGATATTTGTTTAGATGAAAAAAGGGAGAAAAAATTATTAATAATCGAAAGTGACAATGAATTATTAAAAATAGAACAAAGTGATTTTTATAAAGGAAAATACTTTATTTTCGATATTAAAAACAAAGAAAATTATCAACTTGAAATTGAAAAAATATTGAGTTTTTCTTCTCAATTTCAAGAAATAATAATTGCTCTTTCTCCAACAATTGATGGATTAAAATTAACAAATTTAATTCATAAAAACCTTAAAGAAAAAACTAAAAAAATTATTATTTCTCAAATAGCTTTTGGAATCCCAATGGGTGCTTCATTAGATTATATGGATATAATAACAATCAAAGAATCAATAAACAATAGAAAAGAGTAAAATTATGTTTATAACTTTTGAAGGATTAGATGGTAGTGGAAAATCTACAATTTTAGAAAAATTAAAAAAATATTTTAAAGAAAATTATTCTAATTTATCTTTTGTTTATACAAGAGAACCCGGTGGAAATAATTTAAAAGAAGCAGAAAAAATAAGAGAGATTATTCTTGATCCAACCAACTCCATCGATGCAATGTCTGAAGCAGTTTTATTTGCTGCTTCCAGAAGATTACATTTAGAAAAAATAATTTGACCAAGTTTAAAAGAAAATAAAATTGTTATTTGCGATCGGTATGTAGATTCTTCAATTGCATATCAAGGTGCTGGACAATTAATCGGAACAAACAAAATTAAAGAATTAAACGATATAGTTATTAATGGTACATATCCAAACTATACTTTTTTATTTGATTTATCACCTGAAGAATCAAGAAAAAGATTGATTTCACAAAATAATCATTGTGACGATAGAATAGAAAAAAATGCTCTTGAATTTTTTCAAAGAGTTTATGATTCATATCATCAAATGGCAAAAAGTGATTCAAAACGTTATATAATCATTGATGCTTCAAAATCCGTAGAAACAGTTTTTGAGCAAGTAAAAAATAAAATAGATAAAATTTTGGAGTTATCAAAAAATGGATAATATTGCAAAAACTATAATTGAAAATTCTTTTTCTACAGGTAAAACCTTTCATTCATGAATTATAAATTCTCAAAATAAACAATTAGCAGAAAATATTCTGTTATTTTTAATTTCTAAAATACAAAACACAACCATTGAAAAAATAAACAAAAACTTTTTTCATTTTACAAAGGAAAATCCTTTAGATAAAGATATTTTAAAAGAAGTAATTAAAAAAATGACTACTTCTGCAGAAAAAAACGAAAATAATATTTTAGTTATTGAAAATGTTGAAAATTTACATATTGCTACATTAAATTCATTACTTAAGTTTATTGAAGAACCTAATAAAAATACTTTTATTATTTTTACAACTAAAAACATTAAAGCTGTTTTAAAAACTATAGTATCTAGGTCTTTTGTTTTAAATTTAAAAAATCCAAAACATGAATTATTAACAAAAAACGATGTTATTAATGAATTATTAAGTTTAACAAATAATTCAAAAGATAAAATTGAAAAATTTATTAATTCTTTTGAATCAGAACTACATAAAATAAAAACTACAAAAGATTTTTTTAGTTTTTTAATTTTAAATTGGCAAGAAGAAAATCATTCCATTTTTTGATTTCTTTTTTTTGCACTTATTAAAAATTTAATTTTAAATAAGCATTCTTTTATTCAAAAACAAACTATTATTAATTTACAAAAAATTTTAAATTTAAGTTACAAAGATTATGAATTCATAATGTTGTTAATTAATGATTTCAATGAAAAAAAACATTATTATATTAATTTTGAACTTCAAAAAATGAATTTTATAGTTCGTTTAAAAGAAAGGTTTTTAAAAAATGAATCAAAATAAACTTTTTATTGTAGGTACTCCTATTGGAAATTTAAAAGATATTACACTAAGGGCTTTAGAAACTTTAGAAATGGTTGATATTATTTTATGTGAAGATACAAGAGTGAGTTTAAAACTTTTAAATCATTACAATATAAAAAATAAAAAATTAATTTCTTATCATAAATTTAATGAAAAAGAAATTACTAATAAAATAATGGATTATTTTTTGGAAAACAAAAAAATATCTTTAATTAGCGATGCTGGAATGCCTAAAATAAGTGATCCTGGTTATTTTTTAATAAAAAAATGCTATGAATTAAACATTTCTTTAGAAGTTATTCCTGGACCAACTTCTTTTGTTTCTTCTTTTGTTTTATCGCCTTTTGAAGGAAATTTTACTTTTCTTGGTTTTTTAGCTGATAAAAGCAATCAAAGACAAAAAGAGTTTAAATCCTTAACAGAAGGAAACTATATTGCTTATGTTTCACCTTATAAATTAGTTGCTACATTAAAAGATTTGCAAACAATTTTTAATCAAGAAATTGAAGTTTTTTTATCAAAAGAAATAACTAAAATGCATGAAAAACACTATTTTGGTACTGTAGAAAGTGTTTTAAATTCTTTACCTGAAGTTATTAAAGGTGAGTGAACCATTTGTTTTAAATATAAAAAACACACAGAAAAACGCCAAAAGATTAACAAATATCAACAATTTTCCAAAAATTAACTATTTTTTGAATCTTTTTTAATTTATTTTACAGAATATAACATATAATTTTATCACCTAACTATACTTTATTATAGTAGGTAATTTTAGAAAGGATAAAATGAAATTTTTCTTTAAAACAAAAAGCAAAGATAAAGTAGTAGTTAATGACAAAAACTTTAGTGCAAAAGCTAAGTTGATTTTATCAAAAATTTCAGGTGCTTTTTTACTACCTATTGCTGTTATGGCGATAGCTGGATTATTTCTTGGTATAGGTGCTACCATTGAAAATTTATCATCAGGTGGTGGAAAAGTATTTGGGATTTTTATTAAACAATTAGGTCAACCAATTTTTGACGCTTTACCTTTATTATTTGCTGCTGCATTTGTAGTTTCCTTTACAAATGATGCAGGAACAGCTGTCTTTTCAGCTATTGTAGGATACTTTGTATTTTTAGCTTTACAAGTTCCTTTTATATCACCAGTTTATGAAACATTATCTAATAGCAGTCAAGTAACTGCTGGAAATGTTAATAATATTGTAGTAGAAGTTAATAAACAAGGAGAAATTGTTTATAAAGAATTAAAAGGTTATGTAGTTCTTTTTGGTGGTGCTGGTAGAAGTTTAGAATCTTCATTACAAATTGTAAAAAGTAGTTTTGGAATTCTATCTTTACAAACTTCCATTTTCGGATCTATAATTGTAGGTATTTTAATTTCTTATTTATATAATAAATTCTACAAAATCCAATTACCACAAATGATTTCCTTCTTTGGAGGAAAACGTTTTGTGCCAATTGTTTCAATCGTTGCTATGATTCCATTAACCTTTTTATTCTTGATCTTTTGACCATGAATAGGTGCTGGACTAACAGCATTTGGTAAACTTTTAAATAAAGCTCCAGTAGGTCTTGAATCACTTGTGTTTGGAATTATTGAAAGATCTTTAATTCCATTTGGATTGCATCATGCATTTTATGCTCCATTATGATACACAAATGTTGGTGGAGATGTGTACTCTTCTTTAGGAGATGCTCTTAAAGAAGGTGGTCCTTTATCTTCTACAAACTATGCATTACAAGAAAACTGAAAAAGTTACATTACAGCAACAGAACTTTATAAATTAATGGCTAAAAACCCAACTAAATGAGCTGGAGACTCTCTAATTTCAAATAGTGCTTTATCATTAGAATTTAACAATGTTGTTTATAATGTAAATGGAAAAACTGAAATTGCTCCTGTATTTACTTTCTTTGAAAAACAACTTGGAATTAAAGTAGGTAGATACTTACAAGGTAAATATCCATTTATGCAATTTGCTTTACCTGCTGCAGCTGCAGCAATGGTAATGGCAGCTCCAAAAGAAAACAGAAAAATAGCATTAAGTAGTGTTGTTCCTTCAGCACTTACTTCATTTGTAACAGGAGTTACAGAACCAATTGAATTTACATTCCTATTCTTAGCTCCTTATATGTTCTGAGGATTCCACGCAATAATGGCTGGATTTGCATTTATGTTTATGAACATTTTAGGTGCTCATATAGGTCAAACTTTCTCTGGTGGAATTCTTGACTTAATCATTTATGGTGCAATTCCTGTATTTAAAGGAACAAACTTCTGATGATGAGCAGTGATTGGTATTGCTTATGCTCCAATTTACTACTTTGTTTTCTACTTTGTAATCAAAAAAATGAATTTAGAAACTCCTGGTAGAGGAAGCAATACTAAATTATTTACAAAAGCAGATTTCAAAAATCAAAAAAGTTCAAAACAAACAACCAAATCTTCTTTAAATGCACAAGAAACTGAAATAGTTCTTGCTTTTGGTGGTTGAGAAAATATTGAAAGTTTTAATAACTGTGCTTCAAGATTAAGATATGATATTCTTGATAAAACAAAAGTAAATGAAGAAAGATTAAAAGCAGCAGGTGCAAAAGGTGTTAAATTTATCGGTGATAAACACGTTCAAGTTATTTTTGGACCAGTTGCTGAACAATTAAATTCAAAAATTAGTTCTCACAAAGGTGAAAAACTTGTTTTAGACAACGAAGAAAAACAAGAAAACGAAATTCAACAAGATACAAATAATAATATGAATTTAGATAACAAAGAAGTTGTTAAATTTAAAAATATTACTTCAGGTACTATTAAAGATATTTCTGAAATAAACGATGGTGTTTTTTCAGAAAAAATGCTTGGTGATGGTGTTATTGTTTCTCCAGATGCAACTAAAAAAATAGTTAAAATTTATTCACCATTTAATGGTGTAGCAACTACTGTATTCCCAACAAAACACGCTTATGGTTTAACCACAAAAGAAGGAATTAATATTTTAATTCATATAGGAATTGACACAGTTAATTTATCTGGAAAAGGTTTCACTTCATTTATTGAACAAGGAAGTGAAGTAAAAGAAGGACAATTAATTGCTGAAGTTGATATGGAATTCTTAAAAACAGCTGTTGAAAAAACTGATATTGTTTATATTGTTACTTCAGATTCAACAAAAACAGAAGTTATTAATAAACAATTGAAAAACTCTTCTAAAGATGAAATTGTCTTTGAAGTAAAATAAAAAACAAAAAAGAGATCATTTAAAATGATTTCTTGCTTAATTGTAAGATCAAGTGCACCACTTTAAAGTAAAATTTAAAGTATGGGA